>CAJXTH010000001.1 GCA_913060955.1 uncultured bacterium
GGGAAGCCTGGGTGGGAGCCCTCAAGAGGTCGTTATGTTCTGAGGCACTCTGTTGAGTCTCAAGGACTTGCGAGAGTGGTTCATTTTATTGGATGGACTGCTCCAGAAAATCCGAATTTTCCACGTGCTGCTTGTAACGTTCAAGTGCTTCGAGCTGATGGACATCCTGCGGTTGCTCGAAAGCCTGACTTTTTTGTGAGCTTTCATTCACAGCCTATTTCGTATCACCATAATTCGCTTCGCGCTTGCGCAGATGATGTTGGTGAGGACGAGGTTTTGCAACTGGAAGATCTTTTTCGTCCAGGGCGCATTTCACATGGCTGTATTCGAATGCCTCTCAAATGGGCTCGTAGATTTTTCTGGATCGCATGGGAGTATCCTGTGAGACAATTGTATATTTTGTGTAACTGGAGAGGCGTCTTTCCAGTTTTTCTTTTGTAGATATATTTGAATAAGATGAGAAACATCGTGGACAAAGAGAAATAAGAAGAGGGGTGGCCTAGGCCACCCCTCTTCAGGTAGTATGGGAGTGAAAACATTACAAGTGTAATAGAACCCATACATGTTTAAGATACAGAAAAAAGAACTGTTAGACAAGTACTCTCGATGGAGAAAACAAGCGGAAGTAAGAAAGCTAAGTACAGAAGCAAGACTCAGACTTGAATGGATGATCCAACTTGATCAAGGAAAGTCTGTACAAAGGATTTGTGCAGACTTTGGGATATCTCGTTCAGCACTCTACAAATGGAAGAAACGTTTTGTTTCAACCCATATTTCCTCTCTTGAGAGCCATGCACGACGACCGCACTCCGTGCGTTCTCGTCGTGCAACAGCACACCAAGATGAACGAGTGATCGCTTTGAGAAAGCACTATCCCTACTACGGGAAAGAAAAATTGAAAGTAGTATACCAGAGAATATACCAAGAGAAGATTACTTCTTGGTATATTCAAAGAGTGATCCAAACCTACAAACTGTATCCAGCAAAACGAAAAGGGAAAGGTACTACACAAATAAGCCGAAAAAGGACTCCGAGAAAGAGAATAACTCACTTTACGGAGGAGAAGACCAGCTTCGGTCTTCTCCTGCATCTAGATACGATAGAAGTCCGTATCCAAGGAAAGAAACGGTATATCCTCACAGCAGTAGATAGCTTTACTCGCGTAGGCTTTGCCTACGCGTATACCAATCACAGCTCAGCTTCAGCAAAAGATTTCTTGCTGAAGCTGTATGAGATCTTTGAAGGAAATATCCAGCATATCCATACAGATAATGGCTCTGAATTTGCTGGATATTTCGAGCGGGCTATCCAGAAATTAGAGTTAACTCATTGGTATTCACGGGTACGTGTAAGTAAAGATAATGCCAAGTGTGAAAGACTGAACAGGACTCTGCAAGATGAGATAAGCATGAGTCCTCACTACGGTTGGAGTTCGGATATTCAAGCCTTAAATGCTACACTAGGTGAATGGCTGTTAGAGTATCTCTACATTCGGCCTCATGCCTCACTCTCATATGACACTCCTCTTCAATTTCTTGATAAAGTGTCCACGATGTCCTCATCTCGTACAGTCAATTGACATTTAGTGATTTGCGTCATATACTAGGGGCAAATGGTTAATTGATGTATGAAAAAACTTACGCGTCTTGTCAATTTAGAAAAAAAGTACCAAGCTCAAGTCGCTGAGCTGGACGAGGAGTACACCAAAAAGCAACTCGATCTCCAACAAGCAACTGTCAAAAAAATTGCTGATTTATCTGAAAAACTTTCAAAAAAAGAATCTATTATCAAATCAGAGGTCTCCAAACGAACCAAAAACCTGAAATCTGTCTCACCAAAACATCCACAGCTTGACGTATCAAAAGCTCGTCAAGTTCTTTTGAGTGAGCTTACCTAATCCGTTTTCAACAATAATCAAGTAGCCTAGCCGATCAACTATGGGAGTTAAAGCGTCTAAACAAGTCCAAATTTCTATCGCCAATGACCACAAATTGGATCTTTTGCGATATCTTCAAACCTCTGAAATTGCTCAAATCATCGAAAACCCTCAGGCCGCCCACCTTGAGCCGGAATATCTGGAAGCCAAGGAGGAACTGCTTGAACAACTTGATGAGGTAAATAAGGCTCTTGATACACTTGATCACTACCAGCCTCAGAAGTCAGGGCTTTTGGCTGGATTGTTTGATAATCGGATTCGACTTTCGGACAAAGAATACGCTACTCTATCCAAGAATCAGGAAAAACTTCTTACTGCTGCCGTTGATCTCTATCAAAAAGCAGAGCAAAAAGAGACCCTTGAGCAACGAAATCGAACACTTTCTGATGTTATTACGAAATCAGAACCACTGAAAGATATTGAAATTGATATCTTTGGAGACTACAAGTTTGTTGCTTTTGTCCCATTTATGGTTGACACAGAGCGAGCGCATCACGTGGTTGATCAAATCACCAATGTATTTGATGATGCTGTAGTAGAGTCACTGAAAAAGGTTGGTACCGAGTATGTTTATGTAGCTGCTGTTCGGAAATCTCAGGAGAAAGAGGCTACAGATCTGATTGCCAACCAAGCAACTGTGCTTACCTTCCGAAACGAGATTTCTGGATCGTTTTACGACATGTACACCACTGCTGTTGAAGAGTCTAAAAACAACACCAAGCAGATTGCTGAGATTGAACATGCTATTGCTACTTCCAAGGTAGATCGAACTGATCTGTATGCCCTGAAAGATGTAATTCAGTCCCACATTCAGATTTTGAACGGACTGCATGCCTTCCACACCGAGACTGACAGCCGGTCATATCTGAAAGTTTGGATGGATGATGAGAGCTTGACAACCTTGAAGCGAGTTGTGTCTCGGAAGTTCGACGGATCAGACGTGATTGTCTTTGATACCGATTCAGAAGACGCACCGATTATTATGAAAAACACTGGGATCATTGCTCAGTTCGAAACGGTTACCCGAATTATGGGACTTCCCAAGGGAGACAGTATTGATCCTACCCCATTTGTAGCAATCTTCTTTGGATTCATGTTTGGACTTGGATTTTCTGAGGCTGGATATGCCTTGTTGTTGCTTGCAATCTCTGGAGGGCTGCTTCTTTCACCAAAATTGAAACAAGGAGTACGCCGACTGATGTCAGTTATCTTCCTATCATCGATCGTTACCTTGATCGTAGGAGCCTTGTTTGGAAGCTGGTTTGGAGTTGTTCCAGAAGATGTTGTAGCCTCAGAGGCACTCCCTCACATGCAATTCTTGATCAATGTTGGAGTGATTCCATTCTTGCAACAATTGCAAGTCATGAACCCGCTCGATAGCGTGGTTGCTTTGATGGGATTCACCGTTGCACTTGGTATTTTGCATCTTTTGATCGGACTTGTTCTTGGGTTTGTCCAGGAGTATTCTCGAGGAAATGCTATCGGAGGAGCGCTTGATTCTCTCTCTTGGTTTGGACTGATCATCTTTGGTGGAGTGGTTGTTGGAGCCCAAACTGATCTGTTGGGAGATGGTCTCAGTATGATTGCAGAACCACTTACCATCGCTTTTTATGTATATGTAGCTGCTATGATCTTAGTTCTGGGACGAGCAGCAGGAAATGTGTTTGCAATGCTCGCGAAAGGAGCATACGACATGTTCTTTGGAGCCATTGGATATCTATCCGATTCTCTTTCGTATACTCGATTGGTAGCTTTGGGGCTTGCCACCGGTATTATTGCTGGAGTAGTAGGAACGCTTGCTCGATTGGCCGGAGAAGGACTTGTTGAACAGGGAGGAGCGGCTCTGATCCTCGGATACCTTTTGATGGCTACCATCTTTGTAATCGGTCATTTGTTTAACATTGCCTTGAACGTACTGGGAACCTATATTAACGTAGGACGACTTCACTTCGTGGAGTTCTTCAGTAAGTTCTTTGAGTCAGGTGGTGTTGAGCTCGAGCCAATGAGCCGATCTCAAGAATACATTCGAATCGAGAAGAAGTAAGATCCATTTGGATCTTCTCAGCTGGGTCCCTGTACCCACACACTCCACACCAGGGGCTCAGCTGAGAGGATACCAATGGTATAGGTACAACCTCAAGACCTCTTACGGAATACATTCCGTAACGAAAATTCCTGATTGTGAGCGAAAGGAAGTCAAAGATTTTGAGAAATATTGAGATATTTTGAAAAGTTTTTGACAAGTTGCAGCCACAACTCATGAATTTGCAGTAGGAAGATTATTTCGTAAGCGGTCTAAACCATATAACTAACTAGACACCGATATGGAACTATTAGGAGTAAGCTTAGCAGTACTGGGAGCAGCATTGGCTGCAGGTCTCGCAGGAGCAGGATCAACCATGGGAGTGTCCAAAACCGGACAAACCGGAGCTGGACTTGTCTCAGAAGATGAATCGCAGTTCGGTAACGTTCTGTTGCTATCTGCACTTCCTGGATCCCAGGCAATTTATGGTCT
This sequence comes from uncultured bacterium, assembly GCA_913060955.1. GTDB lineage: Bacteria > Patescibacteriota > Minisyncoccia > SW-4-49-11 > SW-4-49-11 > CAJXTH01. Next base: position 4,452 of record CAJXTH010000001.1, read on the forward strand.
TTTGGCCTCAATTATTATTTTGCAGAACACCGGAGTTTTGACCGGAGAGTTCGCTGCCGTACCATGGCAAAGCGGATTGATTCTTGCATTTGCTGGACTTCCAGTTGGAATCACCTGTCTTGCATCTGGAAAATTCCAGGGAGAAGTTCTTGCTTCTGGAATCCAAGTTATTGCTAAAGACAAATCCAAAATCGGACAAGTTATTATCTTGGCTGCTTTGGTTGAGACCTTCGCCGTATTCGGTCTCTTGATTTCTATCTTGATGATCAACGGAGTACAAATCTAACCCTCCATTCACTATGTCACTTGAACGCTTCGTAAAACAGGAGATCCAAAAAGAATTGGACGCAAAACAGGCTGCTCATAATCAGCAGCTCCAACAACTTGAGCGAGAATCCTCTCGTGAGGTTGCTACTATGGAGCGGGCCTACACCTCCGAAGTTGAGCGAGCAATTGAATCTCAGGTTAACCTGGAAGCTTTTCAGGGAAAGAAAGCTGCTACCTTTGAGTCGGCTACGTCTCTTAACGAGCAAATTGACACCCTCTACCGAGAGGCACTTCCTGAGATCCTTTCATCTCCATTTGGACAAGCTCAGGTAACAGAATTTTTGGCTCAGGCTGATAAGTCAACCAGCTTTACTGTTACTGGAACCAAATCTGAACTTCTGACCGGACTCTTGTCTGAATTTAAATCTTCTCAGATTTCTGTCGAGGAATCTGACGACCTTGGATTGATTACCTATACCACTGGAGATACCACGATTGAATTCTCTCTCGAGGATCTAATCGACGCCGCCAAGGCAAAAACCCTCACCAAAGTAACCGCTTGCATTTAGCCTATGTCTCTCGAGATCCCCGTCACTGGAATCGCTGGTAGCACCGTATACCGTCTTCATAGACTTCCCCGCTATGAAGATTTGGTGACGTTTTTAACATCTTCGGCCTTTCCTACCTCGCTTCGACCATTCTTGGACGAGCACCTTACGGGAGTTTCTGGAGACTCAGATATTGAGGCAATCAACACCTACTTTGATGCTGAAATGAGCCGATTGATCAATGATCTCCCGGCAACAAGTCCGGCTCGCGTCTATCTTGCGCTGGGAAAAGACTTTGAGACCATCAAACGACATTCCCTCGAGAATAAAGAGCACGGAAAAGAGTTCGGAGTCAAAGGACTCATGGCAACCTTGGATGCAGCTCGATCAGAACTTTATTACAGCCAAGAATTCCGATCTGAACTGTTGGCAAAAGAAGATCGGATTAGCAAATCTACCGAACTCTTTGGACTGATTTCTTATCTCGAAGAAGCCTACCTTGCAATTTTGTACCGACAGTTAAGTCAATCCAACGACTACTTCCGGTCTGTAGCAGTTGCCAAGATCAACACCTACTCCTTTATGAGTGCTATCAAGCGAACCGAAAAAGGTCAGGCCAAAGATCATATTTTGGCTCACGCTCTTCCAATCCAAGGAGTACCGGCTATTACTGCCCTCAAGGCATTTGGTTTTGGTGATATTGTGGGAGAAATTGGATCGTTCTTGGAAATTCCAGGAACTGAAATCTCTGTTGCGCGCATCGAATCAGAACTATTGGCTCGAGAGATCCGAACCATCAACAAAGCTACCTACCACGGAGTAGCTGATGAGCGAATTGTGCAGTACGCTGAGCAACTCTATCACCTGTTTGCCAACATAAAACTGGCCTATTTCCAGAAAATGTTTGCAGGATCAGAGGAAGAAACGGTACTTCGAATGATTAACTATACCCAACTGTAATATGGAAGCCTCCAAGAAGTCTATCTTAATCGGTCGAAACGACACAGCTACTCTCTTCAAAATCTTTGGATTTGAGACCTTTTCTATCGATACTCTGGAGCCCCAACAGATTCTCCAATCACTCCACGAGATGCAGTCAGAGCTCGGGATTATTCTCCGAACTTCCGAGGTGCATTTTTCCGACAAACACGAACAGTTTCTCCAGCACTTGGACGTACCAATGATTACCATTCCAGTACAAGCCGGTGAGGGAAACGTAGCCGCCGACAAGTTCGAACGACTGGTAGAAAAAGCGGTCGGAATGAAGCTCGACTTTCTGAAATAACGAGCTCGTTGTTCCCGGACAGATGTGCCAGATTGGCCTATCTGCTCGAGAATAACCCAAAAGTTCTCGACAACAACGCAAATGAATTAAGCATACGAACGATATGGTTACAGGAACAATCATCAAGGTATCTGGACCGCTGGTAGTTGCTACTGGTATGGATGGAGCCAAAATGTATGACGTGGTCAAAGTTGGTCACCAAAAGTTGATGGGAGAAATCATCGAACTTCGGGGTGGCGATGCTTCGATCCAGGTCTACGAGGAAACAACTGGAATGAAAGTTGGAGAGCCAGTAGAATCAACTGGAGAGCCGCTTTCTATTGAGCTCGGGCCGGGACTCTTGTCTTCAGGTCTCTTTGACGGAATCTTGCGCCCACTGAATGTTATTGCTCAAAAGGCCGAGGAACAAGGACTTCACTCAGGATATATCCCTCGAGGAGTTCAGATTCCATCTCTTGATCGAGAAATCAAGTGGCACTTTACCCCAACAGTCAAAGACGGAGACAGCGTTGTTGCCGGAGATATTTTGGGAACTGTTCAGGAAACTGAACTTATTGAACACAAAATCATGGTGCCCTACGGCGTATCCGGAGAAGTCTCTGGAATTTCCGAAGGAGACTACACCGTGACCGAAGATATTGCCAAAGTTGGAGAAACACCAGTTCAGCTGATGCACCGATGGCCAGTGCGAGTCGCTCGACCCCGAAAGGAAAAGCTCTTGCCAAAGACCCCGCTTGTTACTCAACAGAGAATTGTTGATACCTTCTTTCCGGTACCCAAGGGAGGAGCAGCCTGTGTTCCCGGACCGTTTGGAGCTGGAAAGACCGTTATTCAGCAGCAGCTAGCCAAGTGGTCAGACGCTCAAGTTGTGATCTACGTAGGATGTGGAGAGCGAGGAAACGAGCTTACCGATATCTTGGTTGAGTTCCCTCACTTGAAAGATCCAAAGTCTGGACGACCATTGATGGAACGAACCTTGGTGATCGCCAATACTTCAAACATGCCGATCGCAGCCCGAGAAGCATCTGTCTACACCGGAATCACTCTTGCTGAGTACTACCGAGACATGGGATACGATGTCGCCATGATGGCTGACTCAACCTCACGATGGGCCGAGGCCATGCGAGAAATGTCAGGACGACTAGAAGAAATGCCCGGAGAAGAAGGATATCCAGCCTACCTAGGATCTCGAATCTCAGCGTTTTACGAGCGAGCCGGAGCAATCACATGTATCGGATCTGAGAAACGACGAGGATCAGCAACCATTGTTGCCGCTGTTTCGCCTCCTGGAGGAGACCTTTCTGAGCCGGTATCCCAGGCTACTTTGAAAGTAACCAAAGCCTACTGGGGACTGGATGCCTCACTGGCAGCCAAGAAACACTTCCCTTCTATCCACTGGCTCAACAGTTACAGTTTGTACGGAAAGCAAGTAGAAGACTACTTTGTCAAAGAAGCCGGAGCCGACTGGCCGGAGCTTCGAGACTTAGCTATGGAAATTTTGCAAAAAGAATCTGAACTTGACGACATCATCAAGCTGGTTGGACTCGACGCGCTTTCAGCCGAAGAAAAAGTTCTTCTGGACACCGCTCGAGGACTTCGAGAGGATTACCTGCAACAGAATGCATTTGACGACATTGATGCTTTTGCTTCAACTCGAAAAATGTACCTGATGATCAAGGCTATGATGACCTTCCACCGAGAAGCAATCAAGCTTGTCCGACAGACTCCAGACCTGGACGTATCCAAGATCTCAGAACTAGATATTCGAGACCGAATTGCTCGATTGAAGCAAACTCCAGAGTCAGAAATCGAATCAGTAGTCGAGCTGATTGAGAACATCCCGAGCGCTCTTGCAACAGTGGCTGAGGCCGAGGCAGGAGACTTTGGAATCAACAAGACCGTTAACGGAATGTAATCCCTATGAAAACTTGGCACAAAACAATCAAAGAAGTCGCTGGATCGCTGGTCATCATCGAGAAAGTGCAAGACGTCGCCTACGAAGAGGTAGTTGAGGTCAAAGACGCCGAAGGAAATCTTCGAAAAGGACGAGTACTCGAGGTTCACAATGATACCGCTGTAGTACAGCTCTTCACCGGAACCCAAGGACTCGACACCAAGGATGCCCAAGCTGCATTCCTCGGAGAGACCTTGAAATTCGGAGTAAGCGAGCACATGCTTGGTCGAGTATTCACTGGAGCAGGAGATATCAAAGACGGAGGTCCAGAAATCATTGCTGACAAGTACCTCGACATCAACGGAGCTCCGATTAACCCCGGAATGCGAGACTTTCCCGACCAATTTATCCAAACTGGAATTTCAACCATCGATGGACTCAACGCGTTGGTGCGAGGACAGAAGCTTCCGATCTTTTCTGGAGCTGGACTTCCCCACTCTGAACTTGCGGCGCAAATCGCCCAGCAAGCCGCTGCCGTATCGGTAGATGCCGACCAAAACGTGCAAAAATCCGACGAGAAGTTCGCAGTAATCTTTGCTGCAATGGGAGTAACCTTTGAGGAAGCTCAGTTCTTTATTGATTCATTTGAGTCAACTGGAGCTATGGAAAACGCCGCTGTGTTCGTAAACACTGCCGATGATCCAATCGTAGAGCGAATCACCCTTCCTCGACTTGCCCTTACCCTGGGAGAATACCTAGCCTTTGAAAAAGACATGCACGTGTTGGTGATCATGACCGACATGACCAATTACGCTGACGGACTTCGAGAGATCTCAGCATCTCGAAAAGAAATTCCCGGACGACGAGGATACCCAGGATACATGTATACCGACCTTGCTACCATGTATGAGCGAGCTGGACTGATCCAGGGACGAAAAGGATCTCTGACTCAGGTTCCAATTCTTACCATGCCGGACGACGACAAACAGCATCCAATTCCTGACCTTACCGGATATATTACCGAGGGACAGATCATGGTTGACCGAACTCTTCACAACCAAGGAGTATACCCACCGGTCCAGCCGATTGGATCTCTTTCTCGAATCAAAGTAGACAAAAAAGCTACCCGAGAAGATATTGCCGCAGTACAAGATCAGATGTCAGCCTCATACGCCAAAGGACGAGAGATCAAAGAACTCGCCCTCATTTTGGGAGAATCTGCCCTCTCTGACACCGACCGAGCCTACATGAAGTTCGCGACTGAGTTCGAAAAACACTACATTACCCAGGGTCGAGGAGAAAACCGATCTATTATCGATACCCTGAACCTATCTTGGGAGCTTCTTTCAATCTTGCCAGTAAAAGAATTGAAAAAAGTAAAGCCTGAGTTCATTGAAAAGTACGGCAACCGCTAAGGGCATGTATTTGGTGAATTCCTGCGTTGTGTTCGTCGTAATTCCCCTCACAATATGCCAGATATTGCTCACGGAAATTACTCCTCCACGCCTTGAACTTCACTCAAATCCATAACCCTTAGTTAACAATATTGATTTATGGCACAAATCAAACCCACCAGACAGGAGTTCCTCAAGCTGAAGAAAAAGGTCAAAACCGCTTCTCGAGGACATCGTTTGCTCAAAGATAAGCGAGACGGATTGATTCAAAAGTTCTTGGCAATCGTTAAAGATGCTTTGACCTTGCGAAAAGAGATCGATGAATCTTTGGTAAAAGCCATTGAACTTTTCCGATACGCCGAAGCTAAAACTTCGGACCAATACTTAGCTTCTATTGCCGAGCAATCCGAGGCTCAGATTCGAATTGCCCTTGAGACCGCAAACTTTATGGGTGTACATGTGCCAAACCTTGAGTTTGAAGTCTCGGGAGATCCATTTAACTATGGAGTCCTCAATACACCCAAAGATCTCGACCAATCTCTAGTTACACTCCATCAACTCCTCCCAAAGCTCGTCAAGTTAGCAGAATTGGAGTATACAGCCCGGAAACTGGCAGAAGAGATCGAGAAGACCCGACGCCGAGTAAACGCCCTAGAACACGTAATTATCCCGGAAATGAAAGACGACATGGGATATATCAAAGGAGTACTCGAAGAACGATCCCGCCAAGAGAAAGTCACCATCATGAAGGTAAAAGAACTCCTTGGTCTGTAACTCACTTCCCCGCTCCGGCGGGGTTTTTGGTTTCCTCTCAATATTCATGATATACTAACCTTGAAGAAAGGTATTTGCCGGGCTCTTCATGGACATCCAGCTAGTTGGTGAGGTAAAAGCTCACCAAGGCCTAGAGCTAACTTCTCGATGGAGAATCTTCAATCTGAAGCGGAAAGGATATCTTTCTTTGTTATGTGCGATGCATGTAACTGTTTCTAGTGACTGGAGCTCTTCTATGCCTAACCTTCCCGTTGGAATGTTGGGCTTTTTCTTTTAATTCAAAGTAAAATCTCTGACTTTATGTAGCCAGAGACTTTATTGTTGATACAAAGATCCTATACCTCCAAATAATGCTTTTGAACAGAATTAATCGGGTGACCATATCCATTTTTCTGGATGTGAAGTCGATCTTCATCAAACACAGCTCGGGCAATTGCCGTCCAAGCAAGATACTCAACGCCTTTCATGAATGGATGCATTCGCTGAGACTTAAATCCAACCAGATATTGTATCCGATTAAAGTTATGACAAACAGCTGACACATGACCATGTTCAATTTCGATTACTGCAACCTCCCAAAGAACGTTTTGAGTGTCGGGACATCGATATTTATGGAACCAAATCAAACCGTTTTTAACTGTTCCTTTACCAGTCACAGCTTCAAATGCAAGTTGTTCTGGACCCTCAGATGTAATCTGAATATCTTTGACAAACCGTCCATAAGTTCTTTTATGTACTCCTTTGTTCCCAACTCCATGGATATGGTCAAGACTGATCAACATGAATGGTCGAACCATAGCCGATGTTATAGGGACTACGCCTTGCACCCAAGTTATCTGATCAGACTGAAATAATCGCAGGTTTTGTAAAAGAAATTCTCTCACAGCACTATCTCCCAAAAGGTGCTTTTACTTCTTTATACTACTGGTATTCCTGTGTTTTTCAAGATGTTTCCTCAGACCTCTTGAGATTTAAAGTAATACCCAACTACAAATCCGAGTGGAGTTCCGAGTAACACCTGCAGTACCATGAGGGTATCCTCAATGTGAATGAGATACTCTACCATGTCGGGTTTGAAGAAAATGATCACAAAGTTAAAGAGGACAATAATACCAAAGATAAACGGTATCAACGAAATATAGGCCCTCACAAACATTTGAGCGATACTGTTCCGAGTATCTGACTCTCGTTTTTTCAACGAGGCACTCAAGTCACTCAGAACTGCTTCCGCTGATCCTCCATCACTTAACACATCTTGAAATTCCTGCTCGATCTTTTCAAGTTCTAATCTTTGTTGGTCCTGCTTTGATAGATATTCTTCTGTATCAGACATGTTCTTTGTGATTCCGGTTCCCGAACTCGAGCACTGTTATTTCAATACTTCTGCATACTTCTTCGCTTCTGGAACAAGGCGCTTCACCTCTTTTCCAAGCTCAGAATATTCTTTGAGAAGCTTTTGGTATACTTCCGGATTATCACGAAATTTTTCTATGTATTGTCGTGTTCTCTTTGCTTCAGCAAGTTTTTCTCGAAGCTGAGTATAGACTTCCCGAGCCTCAGCAATGTCTGAGGAAGATACATGCTTTTGTTTTCCAAATAATCCACCAACCATATTTTTCTATTAGATATTGTTATTATACTCCGTATCACGCGCAATCTCAATCTTTTTTCCGATATCGTTCAGACTTGTATATCTCAAAAATCAGTGACGGAAGCAGAGAAAAGGCAATAATAATTATCCAATCCATGAGTCCGGGACTTGATAACCGGAATACGCCTCGAAGGAGTGGTGTCTCAAGGACAATAATCATCAGGATAATCGAAAATCCAATTCCCCAGTTTACTGATTTATTGGTCCACACTCCAATGGATAGTAGCGGTCGATGCAGTGAGCGGAGGACATACACACTGATGATCTGTGAGAAACAAATAATACCAAACAGAACCGTTCGAGCCATGAGTGGTTCATTTAAGTTATAGTAATACCAGAGGTACACTAACAGAATCGGAATGGTAGAACTTACGGTCAAAATCGTGATGGAAGGAGCGGTCATCCGGGAAATAATTCCTTGGTTCACGGGGAATGGAGGTCGCTTGAGAGCGTTTCCGTGACTTCCTTCAGTGGCTAGGACGATATCTGAGATACCGCTGGTAACCAGGTTAATCCAAAGTACTTGAGAGGCCAGTAACGGTGACGGGGTTCCCAAGATCATAGCCCCGACGATCAGGATACTTTGAGAAACACTTCCGACAATTAAGTTCACCGAGGTTTGAGCAATGTTTCGGGCGATGACTCTTCCCTCCTCGATTGCTTTGAGGATTGTAGAGAAATTGTCATCGGTCAAAATAATGTCACTCGCTTCTCGAGCAACGTCAGTTCCGACGATTCCCATTGCAAATCCAATGTCCGCTTTTTTGAGAGCTGGGGCGTCATTTACGCCGTCTCCAGTCATCGTGATGACCTGCCCGTTGCTCTGGTATACATCGGCAATTTCAAGCTTCATATGAGGGGTGAGCCTGGCAAATACATTCGATTTCATCACTGCCTTTTCAAAGGCTTTGCTATCCAGCTGTTCGAGTTCAGCTCCCGAGTATACCTCGTCTAGAGTGGTTTCTGGTGGTTCAAGTCCAATTCGTTTGGCAACCGAAAGTGCTGTGGCCTTGTGGTCCCCAGTAGCCATGATAACCTTGATTCCGGCTTCTTGTGCTTGGCGGATTGCTTCGGGAGTTTCGGGACGAATTGGGTCTTCCATGCCAATGATTCCAATCATCTGGATCTTTTGGATTTCTTTTTCATGAAGACCCTCGTGATCCTGGGCAATTTTCATACGTCCAACCCCAATCACGCGCATAGCATCCGAACTCCATTCTGTTGCCCGACTTATAAGAGTCTGCACTGCTTGGGTCTTACGGGACACCAACCCAGCGAGAGCCTCTGGTGCTCCGACGATGTATACCCAAGTATCATCTCCATGCTGAATCTTGGTTGCTCGGAACTTGCGGTCACTATTAAATGGTAAATCTTCAACAATCTTCCACTCCTGGGACAAGACTTCTTTTTTGAGTCCGGCTTTCTGACCGAGCACTGCCAAAGCGGCTTCGGTAGGATCTCCAATAACCTCAAAGTACGACTCCCCCGTCTCAGAAGTCTTGGAAACCACCTGAGCAGATTGCCCAAGTGTCGCAGCATGCAAAAGATCAGAGACCTGTTCGTTATCAAGCGGTGTCACCCGTACCTCGTCACGAACAAAGTCTCCCTGCGGACTCCAGCCTTCTCCCGTAACTGAAAGCTCCTCACCATCGGCAAGGGCAAGCTTGCGAACGGTCATGGTATTTTGCGTGAGAGTTCCGGTCTTGTCAGTTACAATTACTGAAGCTACTGCCAAAGATTCGGTAATCGGGAGCGATCGAATAATCGCATTTCGTGCTGCCATTCGGCGAGATCCAATTGCCAACACCACCGCCAAGATTGCAGGGAGACCTTCGGGAATTCCTCCAACCAACACGGCGATGGTAAACAAAATCAGCTCCACCGCTTCAACCCCTCGCAAGAATCCAACCACCAACACCATCAACGCTCCAGCAAAGGCAAGCACACTCAACTGAACTCCGAGCTGTCCGGTAATTTTATGAAAGTGGGTTTGCTGTTCCTCTACCGATGAGATATCCTGAGCAATCTGGCCGATTGCAGTCTGCATCCCGGTCCCAACCACAATTGCTTTGGCTGTCCCCCGAGCAACATAGGTTCCCATCCAGATCATGTTGATCTGATCGGCAATCGGTAGCTCCTCGTGAAGAACTTCAAGCTTTTTTTCTTCAGGAAGAGACTCTCCGGTAAGCGAAGATTCAACTGTTTTAAAATCGGTAATATCCAACAGTCGCGCATCGGCTGGAATTCGATCTCCCTCTTCCAAGGCAATAATATCTCCGGGAACCAACTCCTCCGTAAGGACTTCCTGGAGCTGGTTATCTCGAATCACCTTCGCCTTTTTCTTCACTGTTTTTTGAAGTGCTTGAACGGCTTGTTCAGCCCGATATTCTTGAAAGAATCCAATCCCGGCATTCACAATAATCACAATCAAAATAACTACCGCATCAGTAGTTTTTCCGGCCACAAAAGAAATCAACACTGCTATTAACAAAATAATCACCAAGCTGTTGGCCAATTGATGAAGCAGCAACACCCAAATCGATTGACCTGATGTATCATCCAAGACATTTGGCCCGACCTCTTTTTGTCGCCGTAATACTTCTGCTTGAGTAAGACCAGAGATTGCCGAACGCTGCTCAGCTAACAAGTCTTTGATGCTAAGGGTAGACCAATGTTTCATAGATATTGTGTTTTTGTGTTGTGAACTCTATAGTCATTGTATCAAAAAAGAGTGACTTGTGCTCACTCTTGTCTATCGTACCTTGGGTGGATGAAACAGTATCGTCACGGACTTGATATGACACCGAAGATAATGCGTGCAGGCATACATAGCCAAAACCACTCCCATCATCTCCATAAACTCTTCGATATGAGCGAGCTCAATATACCAATCAGAAAGCCCCTGAGTTGAAAGACTATATCCTCCAATTGCCTCAACTCCCACAGCTCCTCCGACATATACAATTCCTGCCAGGATAAAATAGAAAGCCACGAGTCGAGGAACCTTCCATAAGAATATAGAATAAATCAACCCAAATAGTCCGACTAACGCAAGGCCCACCACGATCCAAGCCTGATATAACCAAGGAGGAAGGTCAAAGCTATTCCGAATTGGATCAATCACCAACTCATGAAGTCCTGACACTTCATCAAGAGAAATGTAGACAAAGATAATCGCAAGTCCTCGCCACCAAAAGTGAAGCCAATTTCCTCGGACTTTTTCGGTAGAAGCAATGATTCCAGCCAAAAGTCCGGTATAGAGGGTGAGAAATCCCACAAACCAGGTAGGAATATTTACTTCCTGATCAATATTAAACAACCGACTCTGATCAGAAAGGACATTGTAATACTGACTTCCCTGCTCATTTAAGAGCTCCGTTGCTCTCGGTGCAGAAATAAAACTCACGACAACAAGAAATGTTACCGTAAGGGCACAGAGGAGAACAAATCGTTTGGTGAATAGGTGGATCATGAATTGCTATAACTACCGGGCTTCTGACACGCAGAAGTAGTATTATAGCGAAAAATTGCCAATTTGAAAAGATTTGCCTACCCTTCTAGAGATTGTTTCATGGACTCTAGATCAGATTTGAGCATCTTTTTCATTGATCCCGCCATGAGCGCTGCGAGTGGAGTGAAGATTTTAGCCATAAATGTCTGGGCAACTCCCGAGAACTTCATAGTGACTTCAGTTGCACCATCTCGCTCCTGAAATATATATTCAGTAGTATACAGGGTCCCAGCTGAATTTGAAGTAATTTCGATTAAGGTATTTTCTTGAGCTCCAGTGACTTCCATCTGCTCGGTTACTTCTTTTCCCATCATGACTCGGGTTTCTTTCCAGACAGTTCCTACTCCAGTTTGAGTATCAGAAATGACCTCAGTCTTTACGATCCCCGGGATCCGATTTCCAATTGCTTCAATATCCAAAAACGCGGGATAGACTTCGGAAACTGGCTTATTGATAGTTACTGACTCTGAGATCGTCATAGAATTATATTAGATTTTGATATAACTCTATTTTAGCACGACACCTCAACCTCGAATGATAAGACCTCCGATATAAACCACATAGGCAACTACAAAAATTGCTCCCTGCCAGCGCTCCAGTTGGTGTCGTTTTCCCACAAAGAGGTCAAGAAATAGTGCAAGCGTAGCGAGTACCGCCACAATAATATCCATGTTGGCAGACGGATCAAAAGGAAGCGGAGCGATCAGACTGGTAACTCCTAAAATCCAGAACACGTTAAAAATATTGGATCCAATCACATTTCCGATGGCAATGTCAGTGTTTCCCTTGGAGGCTGCCACTGCCGAAGTAACCAGCTCCGGAAGAGAAGTTCCCACGGCCACAATGGTAAATCCTACCAAAGATTCAGACATTCCAAGGGTAGTTGCAATCGAGACCGCATTGGTTACCACCCAGTTACCTCCCAAAACAAGAGCTCCAATCCCCAGAACAATCATCCCCAAAGAAACCGGTAAACTCCGTTCAACAATCTCCTCTTCTGGCTCCATTTCCCCCGGAGATTCCTTAGCAATACCAAAGGTGTAATAGAGAAAAATTGCAAAGAATGCCAACAACGAAAGCCCATCAGCCCGAGTAAGCGAAGAAAATGACAGTCCATCAATCAGACTATCGTTAGCCATGATCGCCAGCAAAACCACCGCCAGGAGGCTGAAGGGAATCTCTTTCCAAACGGTATTTTTGTGAACTTGCAGAGGATGAATTATCGAAGCAACCCCCAAGATCAAAAGTGTGTTGGCAATTGTACTTCCGAGCACGTTACCAATGGCAATATCGGTGTTGCCATTCACTGCCGAGATTACACCCACTACCAACTCCGGGGCCGAGGTTCCAAAGGCCACAATAGTCAGTCCAATCACTAAATCTGAGACCTTGAGTTTCTTGGCAATGGAGGATGAATCCTCAACCATCACGTCCGCTCCTTTGATCAAGAACACAAATCCGAGTAATAACAGTCCAATCGATACAATCATATTCTTTTATCGTTACTTACTGTCCAAATATAATTTCACCTTCCACAAGGCGGCGATGGATTGCGCGTCGGAGAACTCTCCGGACTCGATCATCTTGAGTACTTCAGCCCAGGTAAAGGATTGGTATTCTACAATTCCATCTTCTTCTTTTTCGTCTTGTCCGGTCTGGTAGAGTCCGGTTGCATAGTAGACATGTGCCATCTGGGAGGATGCTCCATTGTAGGCCTGCATGTCAGGAAGTTTTACCCATTCTTGAGCGGAACATCCAGTTTCTTCCCACAATTCGCGCTTGGCAGCCTCGAAGATCCCTTCTTTCTCCGATCCTCCGGCCGGAATTTCCCAGGACCACATCTGAGTTGGGTATCGGTATTGTCGGATCAAGACAATCTTTCCTTCGGGATCGACAGGTACGATAAAGACTGAAGGTTTGTTGACGATTACATTGTAGACTCCATCAGCACCACTGGGGGTGATAACTTCGTCTCGTCGGATCTGATAAAACCCAGTATCCAGAACAATTTCTTGAGATTTGGTTTGCCAGGGGATTTTTTGTTCAGTACTCATAGGGATAATATTATATTAGGTTCGTAATCCAACTCCTCGGTTGAGAAGAATAATGTCTAAGGTTCCAAGAATAACCACAAACACTGCCAGGATAATAAAGCTGGTCAGCACCGACACGTCCGAGAATCCAAAGAATCCAAATCGGAATCCATCGACCATGTACAGTACCGGATTTACCTTGGACACGTTTTGCCAAAATTCTGGCAAGGTTTCGATCGAGTAAAACACTCCCCCAAGATATGTTAATGGAGTCAACACGAACGTCGGAACAATCGAAACATGGTCAAATTTCTTAGCAAAGATTCCATTCAGTAGTCCCGCAAATGAAAAGACCAATGCTGTCAATATTGCAAAAGTAATCACCAAAACTGGATTCATAATTTGAATCTGAGTAAAGAAATAGGCAATCAGCAATACAAGTCCTCCCACAGCCAGTCCGCGTACGATTCCTCCCATAGAATACCCCAGTAAAATGACCCAGTTAGGAGTTGGCGATACGAGTAATTCTTCGATACTTTTCTGAAATTTATTTCCAAAGAACGAACTTACTACATTCATAAATGAGTTGGTGACAATCGCCATCATGACAAGTCCCGGTACGATAAATTCCATGTAGGAAACTCCTCCGATGTCTCGGACCTGAGATCCAATAAACGCTCCAAAGATCAAAAAATAGAGACTGGTAGTTACGACTGAGGGGAGCAATGACTGGGTCCAGATACGAAAGATCCGAACCACTTCTTTTTTGGTTAAGGTGTAGAGTGGTACTGCGACGGGTGCTTTCATACTTATTTGTTAAATACTTTATTGACAAAGACTTCTTCCAGTCGATTGGTTTTGTTTCGGATACCGGTAATTTTAACTCCTTGGGAATGCAAATCCTCGGTGATCGTAAACAAGTCCTCCCCCTTCAACAGATCAGTCTCAACGGTACTTTGGTCGGTGACACGGTAGCGTTCTGGCAGATTTTCCAACCCACCATCAACAACATCCATAATCAAGGTATCTTTCTGAAGTTCTGATAACAGATCTTTCACGGTGCCGACTTCGATAAGCTCTCCTTGGGCGATAATTCCTACTCGATCACACAGTGATTCTGCCTCTTCGAGGTAATGCGTGGTAAGGATAATTGTCTTTCCCGCTTGGTGCATTTCTTGGACAAATTCCCACATCTCGCGCCGAAGTTCAACATCTACTCCTGCCGAGGGCTCATCCAAGATCAAAATTTCCGGTTCGTGAATCAAAGCTCGAACAATCATCAAGCGTCGCTTCATTCCTCCAGAAAGCTGCATGGCCTTGGCATTTCGTTTTTCCCAGAGACCCAAGCGTTTCAGATACTTTTCCGCTCGTTCTTTGGCAACCTTTGGTGGCACACCGTAAAATCCAGCCTGCTGGACCACAATATCTTCTACCGATTCAAAAATATTAAAGTTAAACTCCTGAGGAACGACTCCCAGGTAGGTCTTTGCCTCAGACGGACTCGCATCAAAATCCTTCCCCATGACCTCAATTTGTCCTTGTGTTCGATTGGTAAGTGTGGTCACAATATTGATCATAGTAGACTTTCCGGCACCGTTGGGCCCCAGAAGTCCAAAAATCTCACCTCGTTTCACCTCCAGAGAAACACTCTTCAGGGCTTGAACATCTGGCGGATAGGTCTTGGTCAGATTGGTAATTTTGAGTGCAATTTCAGACATACGGTAAGATTATTGAATGGATGGGGAAATTTTTTTCAACGAAACGACTGAGAGAATTCCCCCAATGACAAGTGCAAAAATCGCAACCATTTCCCCCAGAGGCAAGGTCGCAGGATTGATCCAGGCATCAGTAGCAACATCTCGAAACGGCCACATAACTCGAAGGGAAGCTACCAAAAGCCCGGTCAAAAAGGCCATAAGCACTCCTCCAAAAGAAACCAAGGCTCGTTTGAGCAACCGAATGAACACCACAAATCCTCCAATAATTCCGACCATAAACGCAGCCAAAGATGGAAGAACGGATGTATCCAAATCTGCTATCGCACGAACATCAGAAATAACGGCGTCGTACAACCCCATGACCAACAGAATCAATGATCCGCTGATTCCGGGAAGAACCATCCCAGAGATTGCCAAGGCACCTCCACCAGCCAAGGTAAGCAAACTTGGATCTTCAATTGGTCCAGCCGGCTTCAACCCAAGCACCACCCAGAAGACCACACTCGAAGCGACCAGTATGAGGTAGTGTTTGATCCCCGCCTTCGGAATTTGCAACCAAGGAATAGACAGGGACGCAAGAACCAACCCAAAGAAATATCCATACACGTATCGAGGATATTGGTCCAAGGCAACCTCTAACACTCCCGCAAGCCCCAGGATTGCAAGCCCCATACCAATTACTAGGAAGACTCCAAACTTCCAGGGAATTGCTGTGAAAGAGTTTTTCAAGCGAGACCAGGAAGATCTCCCAATACAAAAGGCCGCCATCTCTTTGACGATTTGAGAAAATCCGTACAAAAGCTCAATAAACAGATCATAAATTCCAAAGATCAAGGCAATCGTTGCTCCACTAATTCCTGGGATCACTTGAGCCGCTCCCATAGCCATTCCTTGAAGCACATGCACTACCATTTGTTTCATATCAATTTCGTTCTAATTCTCGGTATATTTTAGCACAGCCACAGACAATCCCCAAGCTATAACCAACGCTCTAATTCTCGATATCCGGTCCATTCCAAGAGATCGTAGACTGTGCGAAGCAACCAGCCAAAATTATTGGTGATTAAAATAATTCCCAAAAGAATTAAGATTACACCACTCAGCTTTGAGATCCATGGTGTTGCCTGCTCTATGTGACGCAATAATCCTTTGGCGGATCCAATCAGTAGTGCGGTCAGTAAAAATGGTACTGCCAATCCAGCTGAGAAAACCAGCATCATTGCAACCCCAAGAAATGCGGTAGGAGCGTTTATGGTAAGGGTCAAAATACTTCCCAAGATTGGACCAATACAGGGACTCCATCCAAAGGCAAGCGAAACCCCTAGTAAAAATGAGCTGCGTTTACTCCCAGGAGTCATGTACCGAGGGAACCTGAGTCCAACTGTTTTCTGTAAGATCGGAAGCCGAAACACTCCCGCAAGGGATAATCCAAAAAATATCACTACAACCCCACCAATTCGGGAAAGTATCTCACGATAATCCGGTCCCAACCAACGAGCAAAACTTACTGCAAACACCCCAAACCCTACAAAAACGACCGTAAATCCCAGGACAAAAAAGAGGCCGTTCATTACAGCCGAGATTCGAGGCCGCTCATGATCCCCCATTTCTCCGGTAATAAATCCAAGATAAGCAGGAATCAACGGAAAGGTACACGGAGCAAGAAAGGTCAGCACTCCTGCCACAAAACTTGCTCCGATAAATCCCCAGGTTATCTCAATCATAGACGTGTTAGACCTTGGCCGCTCGAATTAAGGCTCCCCAAGCCAAGAGTCCAAGTCCAAGCCAGATAATGAAGCTAAGTCCAGGAACGAGCCCGACAACCATAGTTACTACATACACTCCCAAGGCCATAAAGAACAGACGAACATTGTTGGCCTCCATCTGCATTTGTGAATTCAAGAGATGGGACAGGAATAGAGCCGTAACACTTCCAGTAAAGAAAAGTCCAAATACATACAGAGCTCCGGCAAACAATCCAATTGGAAGTCCAATAGTACTAATCAAAAGAGCCAAGATAGCCACTGGTGGCAAGAAGAGCGCAACCGATCCCCAGCCGAAGCTTGCTGCTACATCTGATCCAGTGTGAAGTGACATAGATGCCTTGCGGAAGTATTTATTGAACAAAAGCATAATGGTTCCAATCACGACTGCAGCCCAGAGCAATCGGGTAATCGTCCACAGGGTGAACAATGAAGCACCAACTGCCTTCCATTCGAAATCTTGTGCCATCTCTTCTCCAAGAGACTCATCATAGGAAACTTCTCCACCCACTCGATTCTCCAAAGAAAGATCTTCTGGGGCATAGTACTTCAAATCCCCTTGAATCCGCTCAGCATCTCCCACAAGATCAAGGGTGTCAGAGACAACCACAGTCGCGTTTCCTGCAACAGCTCCCTCAAGGACAAGCTTGGTAGCGCGAACGTCAGCATCTCCACCTACCGTTCCGGTAAGTACCACTTGCTCTCCTCCAGCTCGGAGCATACCTTCAACATCACCGTCTACTTTTACGGTGGCGGCAGAGGCGACCAAATCTCCACCGATCGTGACTCCCTCCGCAACAGTAACGGTACTTGCAAAAGCGAGTACGTCTCCCTCGATATCTTCATTAATAGCAATGGTAGATCCCGCTACACGGACGTCGTCACCAACCGGAGCGTTAATCTGAATCGTCTCTCCAGCAACCGAAACATCTTCAACTACTTCCTTATCAACCGTAACTGTTTGAGCCGCTCCGATCAAATCTCCGTCCAACACAGACTCAAGATTTACCAATGACCCCGCAAAATATGCATCGGCTGCATCAGGAAGATTGATCCGAAGAGTATCTCCGGAAAAAAATGTAGCCGCAGAAGCCGACGGGGCGAGGAGTCCCCAGACTAATGCTATCGCAAGTATTCGTTTCATATTCTTGATATTACCTTAGCTTCATTATACGCCTGATTTGTAAAAGCCTCAAATAGCGGTAGAATAAAAATAAGTATTAACAAAACAGATATGCAGCCAGTCATCACCTGCTTCGAAATTGACGAATCCGAACGATCCTTTATGGATCCAAAGCTTCCCGAAGGAACCAAGCATTATTATCCCAACGCCGTCTCCGTTGAACTTGCCGCACAGCATCCCGACACAACCCACCTGGTAGTCTTTGTATACTCCCAAGTAACCAAAGAAGTCTTGGATGCTCTGCCGAACTTGCAGGCCGTATTTACTATGTCTACCGGGTACGACCATATCGACCTCGAAACATGTAAAGAACGAGACATCACCGTCCACAGCGTGCCCTTCTATGGAGAAAACACTGTCGCCGAACACACCTTTGCATTGATCTTGGCAATTTCCCGGCGTATCTACGAGTCAATCCAACGAACCGAAGGACTCAATTTCAACCCCGACGGCCTGGTAGGATTTGATCTCCAAGAAAAAACCCTCGGAATTATCGGCATGGGACACATTGGAGCTCACGTAGCCCGAATCGCCAAAGGATTTGGAATGAACATTTTGGCCTATGACCCCTTCCCCAAGGAGGGCCTCGACTCTGAAATTGGCTTTGAATACGTGTCTCTTGATCACCTTCTCGAACATTCCGACATTGTATCCTTGCACACCGCCTACCGACCAGAAACCCACCACCTGATCAACTGTGAAAATATTCAGAAATTCAAGCGCGGATCCTATCTGATCAACACCGCCCGCGGAGGCCTGGTAGAAACTCAAGCCATCGTTGATGGACTAGAACACGGTATCCTGGCTGGAGCCGGACTCGACGTCCTCGAAGAAGAATGTGTAATCAAAGAAGACAAGCAAATTCTCACCCGCCAATACCAACAATCTTGTGATCTCACCACGGTACTCCAAAATCACATGCTGATCAAAGATCCTCGGGTTGTTGTTACCCCGCACAACGCCTTTAACTCCCAAGAGGCACTCCAGCGAATCATGGAAACCACCGTCCAAAACATCACCCAACAGCTCCAAGGAGAATTAGAAAATCAGGTGAAGTAATTGACAACATACGTAATATTGTATAAACTCAGAGTACAAATCGCCACATAGGCGCGACCCCAATCACCCAGGTGGTTGGGGGTCATTTTTTTATAAAAAGATCCAAAAACGAACTTTTGATAAGCTGAAAGTCATGTATTGATAATCTCCCCATACGATAATCCAATCGTTTTCCATCCATAACTCTCATTTGAGAAATCATAGCCGAACGAATTTTTCCTTTATGGGTAAATTCTATATAAAAGGGATTCTTGGGTTTGTTCTTTGTGCTTGTGGGAATACCAAAGAATAATCGTTTATTAAATTTTAGTAAGACAATTACTGGACGATGAAAAAAATCGTTCTTTCCGCTCGATTCAAATCCAACATTTTCTCCAAAAGATGTCATCCACAAATCACGCTCTTTGAACCCAGGGATGTTTTGAGATGATTGGTCGAGAGACTTTTTGATTGGAAGCCATTGTTCAAATCGTTTTACAAAAGGAATCTTTTTCATACCTATGAAAGCTCCTCCACAATCAAATCAGCCCATTTTTCGTCCAGAAAGTGATCAGAGTCAGGAACTGCGACCAATCGAGCTCCCAACTCTGAAGCAATAACTTCTGACTGCTCAAATGGAATCCGCGAATCATCGAGAGATCCAATGACGATCCACTCTTTTGCCATGTCTCGGACCTTGGCAATATTGAGTTCTCGATCAAAAAAGTTAGCATAGGCGCCATCTCGAAAGGAAGCGTTGGATGTCCAGTTCGCAAACGGTCCCACCAATACTCCTCGATCAATTTGGATATCATGTTCTTCTAAAAATCGAATCAAGGCTCGAGTTCCTAAACTATGTCCAATCATCGTAACTAGATCATCAGACTGTTCGAGAGCATTGGCGATAATCGGCTCCCATTGGGTATATACAGGGCTTCGTCCGCCCGGAAAGTCGGGGGCAATCACCGTTTCTCCGGATTCTACCAACAATTCTTTTAACCGAGGGTGCCAGTTTGATTCGGATGATCCGTTATATCCATGAATGTCGATTGTGGTTGCCATATTTTTTCTAGGTATTAAATGTCTGCATGACTGCTAATATAATTCCCCAAACAATCATTGCTCCACCAATTCCCATAATGATTGCCAAAATAATGGGAGCAAAGAGCATACCAAGTGCCGCTAACCCTGCTAAGACCAGTCCTCCAATAATAAACCATCGTGGATCACCTTGAGGCATCTTGCCGCCAGCTGGCTGTACAATTTTTACTTTCATAGATTTATTGAATAAGTGATTCTAATTGGTCGATTTCTTTGGGAATTGCTTCGGTGAGATTTTCGATTCCTGAATCAGTCTTCACAATATCGTCTTCGATTCGGACTCCAATTCCCCGAAGTTCAGCCGGGACGGTTTCATCGTCAGCCGTAAAGTAGAGTCCCGGTTCGATGGTAATTGCCATCCCCGGCTCAAATGACACCGATGCTCTGGTGCCTTCCAAGGATCGATAGGTTCCGACGTCATGCACGTCTAGCCCAATATAGTGTCCCGTTCCGTGCATGTAGTACCGAGCGTATTCTCGATTCTCAATTAACTCATCAACATCTCCGGAAAGAACTCCAAGCTCCACCAACCCTTCGGTCAAAACCCGAATGGCTGTTTCGTGAATCGATCCGGTAGTACCCCCTTCTCGAGCAGCCTCGTCAAGAGCAGCATACTGAGCCTTGAGAACTGTGTTGTAGACTCGCTTTTGCGGTTCCGTGAATGTTCCAGAAGCAGGATAACATCGAGTAATATCTGAGGCATAATACCCATACTCACAACCAGCATCTACCAAAACAAGATCATTTTGTCCTACCTTGGCATCGTTAGCAGTGTAGTGAAGGGTACAGGCATTTGCTCCGGTAGCTACAATCGGAGGATAGGACCAAGGAGCTCCTTCTTTTCTAAATCCATACAAGAGTTCTGCTTCCAGCTGGTACTCGTAGACGTCTCCTTTTTTCATTCCCTCAACCAAAGCCCGATACATTCGCTCGTGAGCCTCCACCGCGATTCGGGCCGAGATCCGCATCTGCTCCCCTTCCCAATCTGATTTAAACCCTCGTAATTGAGACATCATCAAGTTCGTCCGAGAAACAGATTCAATGCGTTCGGTAACTCCTCGTCGAGCATCGTCGGTGAGGTATCGTCCGAGTCGATTGCGTAATTCTCGATAGGACTGACCACCCAGGTCAACAAATACTTCCGTACCCCCCCCGAAGAGTTCCGGCCAATCCTGCTCGAATTGCGGGTGATCAGATACTGCTTCAATTCCACTGACTTCTGCAGCACCATCTTTTCCCAGTTTCTTTCCCGTCCATTGTTCTTTGGACGGATCAAATGGAGCAACATAGAGATACTCTTCCCGATTCCTGTCGTGATCAAGTTTCAAAACATAGACTCCGTCTTCTTCGTTGATCCCAGTCAGGTACCAAAAGTCACTATCCTGGCGAAATGGATATTCAGTATCTGCATTCCGGGTTTGGACTTCAGCAGAAAACAGAACCAATATGGAATTGGCTGGCATAAGCTCAGCAACTCGATCTCGTCGAGTCTGGAGTTCGGAAAGAGGAATCTTATACATCGTCGAATCCGTCGTTAACTTCGTAGGCAAGCTCCATGATTTTTGCCTCGTATTCGTGTTCAGGAATCACATCTCGCCACTCTTGGGCGAAGAGTTCTACCACCTGAGCAAACTCAGCTTCCGGCAATCGAATTTGGTTTTGTTTCAAAATCTGGCCGACCAGTTGTTCAACATCTTCTTCTTGTTGTAAAGTAAGGGTGTCCATATCGTATTCAGTTATCTTTCAGTCTTTATTGTACCAAGATATGCCAACCAACGACAAGACCTCTCTTCGAACCCACTATCGATCGCTCCGCAAACTTCCGACCACTCGGAACGTATTTATAGTACCAAAGTTAGAAACCATACCCCCTCGCCCACAAACACTCCACACCTACCTATCGCTTCCGGGAGAGATCGATACCCACCCCATTCTTTCTTGGGCCTGGGACCATGATATCCAAACGTTCACTTCCATTCCTCAACCCAACGGAGTCCTCACCCATCACCCTATCCTTCCCAATACTCAACTTAGTTGCCATGCCTGGGGAATGATGATTCCTGATACTCCGGCTACTGAGATTCCTGATCTCGATTGGATTGTGGTTCCCGGTCTTGCCTTTGATTTGTCAGGAACTCGACTCGGATTTGGCGGCGGATATTACGATCGGTTTCTGGCTACGCACCCGGAATCTCATACCATTGGACTATGTTTTGATAGCCAACTCCACCCAGAACCGCTTCCCCGCGAACCTCACGATATTCCAGTAGACACAATCATAACAGAAACCAGGGTTATAAACGCGAAAACGCCACCGCGAAGGTGACGTTTTCTGTAACAGTCTGTGAAAGGTGCGTTTGTATTATACGCCCCCACCATAGATTGTCAAATAAAAAATGGGAGAATCTATCACGACTCTCCCAATGATACTCCTCTTCGTGTTAAAGTTCACCACACCCCGCCTAGAAAAACTTATAACCTCCTTGCAAATACAGTATTACAGCAAATACTATTAGACTTGCAAGCAACATGCCAGTCTTAGTGGAGATTCGTTTCTTAAACTTAACCAGGGTATTTTTCACTGTTATCCTTCCCGTAACAAAAAGCGGTCTACATTATTAGTAAACAGTATTTTTGAAAATTCGGCAAGTCCTTACTTCCGTACGACACTCACAGACTCAACGACCACTGGTTCTAGGGGAAGATCTCGGGCGTCAGTCTCAACAGCTTCGATTGCTTCAACTACTTCCATTCCTTCGAGTACTCGTCCAAAGTTGGTGTGGGCTCCGTCAAGCCACGGAGTTGCCTCAGCGGTCACGATAAAGAATTGAGATCCGTTGGTGTTTGGTCCCGAGTTTGCCATAGCTACACTTCCTCGAACTAACGGTTCGTTGTTAAACTCATCAGCAAATTCAAAGTCAGGTCCTCCAGTTCCGTACCGAGCTTTGGCAGCCGGATCTTTGGTCAAAGGGTCTCCTCCTTGGATCATAAAGTCAGCAATGACTCGATGAAATTGAGTCCCGTCATAATATCCTTGTTCCACAAAGTCCATAATGTATCCAACGGTATTCGGAGATTTATCTTGGAAGAGTTCCACCGTAATGTCTCCCTTCGTGGTTTCAAATTTGATAATTGGTCGTTCGCTCGGCGTTGTTGGTTCCATAGGTTCTGATTCGGTTAATTCAGTAAGTTGAGCATCCAGGGTTCGCTGTCCTTGGGAAGCAAACTGAGCATTCATTGCAAGACTAATTCCCCCAATGACTAACCCAATCCCCGCTGCCAGGTACAGATATTGTTTCATATATTTTCGTTCTTAATCTATGTGTATCATACCATACATTAGGCCATTTCTTCGAATGTTTTCGCCCCACCCCGGGCTTTCATTGGACGAGTGGGGATCATTACGTAAAAGGTTGTTCCGTTATTTTCCCTACTCGAAAACCAAATGTCTCCATCAATTTGGAGTAAAATCTGGCGTACAAAATATAATCCAAGTCCCGTCCCATTGGTGTCAATTTTCTTGACATTATCCGCTCGAAAGAGTTTTTTGAAAATATCATCTTGCTGACTTTGTGGAATCCCAATTCCTGAGTCTGATACTTTGAGTATAAATGATTCCCTTGGAACGGTTTTCCCGGCCACCTTTGCCCCTCTTTTTTTAACATTTAGTTTAATATCTACACTCCCTTTCGGGGTAGTATATTTGATAGCATTTGAAATTACGTTTTGAAAAATAATCCCTACTAACATAGGGTCTCCATGAAATGTATCCGGAAGCTTATCAGAAATGGATACATTCAGCTGAAGCTTCTTGTCTTCAATCTGGCATTCAAATTCGGTCAATATTTCGTCGAGAAGTGATGGAACCTGAAAATCTTCAGGAGTAATGGCAAAGGTACCTAACTCTAATCGGGATATATTGAGAAGAGCATTGATGAGATCAATCATTCTTTTGTTTGCATGCTCTATTTCATCGAGAAAATCTTGTTGGGTATCAGATAAGTCTTCTTCCTTGAGAAGAGTGGCAAACCAACTAATAGAGGTTAACGGAGTTCGAAGTTGATGAGAAACAAGCGATACAAACTCGGTTTTGACACGATCAATCTCTATTTCTTCTGTAATATCAAAGGCCACTCCGAGCATTCTCTCAGGAGAGGACTCAATCGGCATACCCGTTACTTTAAAGTAGGTCTTGGTCTCAGACGACTTCCCAAACTCCACTATAGTGGTAAAACTTCTTCCTTTGGAAAGAGTAGCAAGGAATTCATCCCAAAAGTCCTGCGTAAGTTTTCCTTGGAGGAGTTTTTGGAGACGAACGAGTGGAATGATTTCCTCTTCCATAGGATCAATTCCGAGGTAATTTCGAAGCTCATCATTCAAGGCAAATTCCTGAGACTCACCCGACCACTCCCATACCCCGATATGCCCTACCCGAGTAGCGAGTGATAACCGTTCATGAAGTTGTTGCGAGTAGTCACGTTCTTTTTTCAAATCTTCCATGACGTTCATCATCGCTCGTCGAACGTCTTCCAAATCCGATACATGAGTTTCTAAGGATTCAGTCTTTTTCCCATAGAATTTTTGTATATCCGAAGAGATGGTTTGAACACGTTGCTGAAGACTTTGAATCAATAAATTATCTTCCCGACTTTCTTCTTTTCGTCGAACAATCCGCATCCATTCAAATATAACGATAATCAAAAATTCTATTAAGATTAAAATCAGTATTACTGTAGCTTGGATACTCATAACCGTACTCTTATCGTATTAATTCAATTTCACTTTGCTCCGACTCTAACGCTCTCATACTTATTCTGTTGGTATTTGTGAGATACACTTCATACCCTGATCTTGACTCTTCTTTTCCTTTGAACAATGGATCTTGGGGAATAGCCGATAAATATTGGGGAACTAAATCTCCCAGAAATAATAACCCCTGGGCTTCACATTGGTCTTGATCTACATGATCCACACACACTTCTGTTGGTTGAGATGTGACTCCCGCATACCCACCTTCTTCAATCGAATATTGATATATTGCATGCGAAAGCTCTTGAATCTCCGTTCTTCGCTCGCTATCCCGAGCAATCTGAAGAGTATTTACGAGATTTCTTTGTAACACGACGGTAATCAGCAAAAATGCAATGATAATTGCTGCGAGTAAGAATTCGAGAAGAGTAAATCCTGGTTTCATAGAGGTATTATGATCTTATACGTTGCCATTCATCTAATTCAATTTGAGGCCCTGCAATGTCGATTTGTGCTCGATACAGCTGAACGTATCCGTCGGCAGCTACCTCGAACTCAATTTCGCTCGCCAAAGGACCG
>CAJXTH010000002.1 GCA_913060955.1 uncultured bacterium
AATCAAATATCGCTGCGATGTCTGCCAATATAGCGAAGATCGGCTGGTAGAAAAAACTCACGCCAAAGCCGGCGAGTGCGATATCTGCAATCCGTAGAGCACAAGAAAAAGAGTCTACCACTGGGTAGGCTCTTTTTTTGATGAAACTGATTTATCCCCATTTCAGGATCACCTCAACAGGACAATGGTCTAGATTAAGCAATCTTTGAACTAGGTCCATTCTGTAGTTAGATCTTAGCCAACTTATGGAATGTTCAAACATCCAAACCAATTGATTTGGATACTCTTCAGATTCAATCGGGACGTCCTGGAATCGAGAATCCAATGTCCTCGTGATTGCCAGAAAAGTCTGTTCAGAAATCTCTTGTCGGGGTTGATGAGAAAAACTCCGAGCTGGAACAAGATCTTCAAATTGCTCTACAAGTCCTTCGAGGGAAGGGTATTCTTGGGTAGTTTGTTCTAATGTTCTACACATTGTGGATTTCTCCACGAAACATACCTTCAGCCTACGCCTGTTTTGATTTAGAGTCAAGCGATTCATGAAGCGCTCCCAGTGACTTGGCGATGCTGGTTACATCGTGGAGGGCGTTATGTTCGTTGTTGGTCATGTCGATTTGGAAGTGTTGGTACAGTCTCCCACTGTTGTATTCCCAAGCAGGTACTCCGTGGAGTGCAAAGTAAGCTCGGATATCGAGGAATTTTCGGCGGGCAAAGGGGATGGTGAGATTATGGAGTTTCATGTTTTCTTGGACAACTCCAAAGTCATTTCCCCAGGAGTAGTGGACATGTCCTTCTCCCCAGGTACAAAAATCTTGAAGTCCTTGCTCAATTGTGAGGGCTTCTGCCAGATCTTCCTGGATGATGTTGGTAAGACTGGTAAAGTATTCAGATAGTTCCGGGTTTTTCTCTGGTTGGGTAAAGACATCGAAGGTGTCAAAAATCTGGCCAGTAACTGGGTGTACTTTGGCTGCGGCAATCTGGACGATTTCTTTGTATTGGTTTTTGGCGGGGTCCCAATTATCTGGGTAGCATTCTTGCCAGGTTGTGTATTCGAGATCGAAAATTACGATAGGATCCATGAAATCAGTGTTAATGTTATTGTAGCAATAGTAGCATATCCAAAGACAATGGGAATATTTTGTTTCAGGATAGTTCCCTCCGATTGGCTCATGTGAACTACGGTTCCAACAGCGATAATATTTCCAATACTAATCATGTTTCCAATGGCACTTCCGACGGCCTGGAGCGAAAGAATCAAGACCGGTGGGAGTTCCAGGAGTTCGGCAGTTTGTACCTGGAGTGGCCCCATGAGAATGTTAGACACGGTGGCAGATCCGGTCAGGAAACTCCCCAAAGCTCCGATGAGGGCACTGCTGGCAATGGCAACTTCGGGTCCGAACGTGGTCAGTGGTTGGGCAATGGTCGTGATCATTCCAAGATCAGTGCTGATTTCTGAGACCATGTAGATGCGAACGAGGATCAGTGCTGATACCAATGCTGGAGCGGCTTTTGCAATTTTGGCAACGTTCTCGGCAATAATATTCCGAGAGTTGGGGATTCGATACAGCCAAATCATCGCGATAACCACGGGAAGGAATGGAATGATTCCAGGGTTTAGAAGAGGAGTAACTGAGTATTTGACTGCTGTTCCCAGGATGGACTCCCACGTAAGAGAGACTGATCCGAGCCACTCACGAAATGGGAGAAATCGAATCCGAGTCAGTAACAGGATCCCGGCTATCCAGACGTAGGGAAGCAGTTTTTTGGATCGAATGGTGCTTGGGGATACGTTTGATGTAGCGACAATCAGGCCAAGAGTAATCAGTGGAGCCAGGATTGAGGGAAGTTCTGGGCCCAAAATCCAGGCAGTGAGCATCGAGCTGGCGGAATAGATCAGTCCAATCCGGGCGGCAAACCATAAATTGGGTCGGGTTGGGATATGAGGAGGCAGAATCCTGAGGAGAATTAGTCCCAGAATTGGTAGGAGAATAATTGCCAGGCTATGACCAAGACTTGTCCACAAGGGCAGGTTTTCAAGTGGAGTAGAAAGAATGTTTTGCAGGGCAAAGATTGGCGTGCCCGCAGCTCCAAAACTCACAGCAGCACTATTAAATACCAGAGATAGCGTAACTGCAGTGGCAACTGGAAGTCCGAGAGATACCAAGATAGGGGCAGTGATCATGGCGGGTGTTCCAAAGCCTGCGATCCCTTCTACGAATGACCCTAGTATAAATCCAATGATCAATGTCTGGCGAGCAGGATCGGGGCTCAGCGATCTAACGCTCGTGATCAAACTATCCAGAACACCGGTCACTTTGGTTACACTCAAAAACAAAAGGGCACCCAAGATAATCGTCATAATTTCGAGACCTTGGAAGATTCCCACCAAGCCAGCCGCACTGAGTTCCTGTACTGACAACCCCCAACCAAAAAATCCAATCAATAGTGTAAGCATCATTCCGATCGGAAGAACGATCCGAGAAGAAAGTTTCTGGGATACCAACGATCCAATAATCCACATAATAGGGAGCAGTGCCAGCCAAACCATAAGAGTCAACCTGTTATTTATATAGATTCATTATACGCCAATATGCTATGATAATACTATAAGAGGCTTATGTCATCCTCAACTTGATTGAGGATCTCGGAACAGACATACAAGATTCCCGATCGGTGTCGGGAATGACAAATTAAAGAGCTCATACTCAAAAGGTCTCTACAAATTATTTCACACCTATGAATCCAACACTTTCTATTCCAGCCCAAGAATCATATTCTCGATCTCAAGCCCTGATTCGAGCCTTATTCGGGTGGCTTCTGGCAATTCCGTACTATATTTATCTCGCCATTCTGACCTATGCTGCCTACTTTGGATCCTGGATCCTCTGGTGGATCGGGATTTTCACCGGATCATATCAACAAGAACTACGAGCATTTATTATTAGTGTGCTTCGACTCAAAATTCGAGGATCAGCTTATATCCTGGGACTAAAAGATGGATACCCGAGCTTTTCAATTGATGACGAAGCGGGAGTACTGGTGACACTTCCCGAGCAAGAATTCAGTCGGGGAAAAGCTATTTTCATGGCTCTTTTTGGGTGGATAACCCTCGTTATCTGGTCAATCTTTATCGGAGTGTTTGCCCTGGTAGCCTATCTTATGACGTGGATTAATTTCTGGTTTGTGGTTGTGACAGGCAAAGCGCAGCCTGGAATGTACAAAGTTATTGAAAAAGCTCTAGAATACCAACTCCGTTTTGATATGTATATGCACGGGGTGTATCAAAACTTTTTCCAAATCTAGTGGACTATCAGCTGGTACGAAAACGTGGATTGAAACGACTGACCCTTCGGATGACTTCGAAGGGTCCTCGCGTATTTGCCCCTAAATGGGTCCCAAAGCGTGTGATTGATGCCTTTGTGGAATCTCATAAAGATCAACTACCCGAGTCACCTCGGGAAACTCAGGAACGGTATGATCAATACAAAGAACTGGCCCGCGAGATACTAAAGCCGATTATTTTTGTGTGGTCAGAGCGAATGGGCGTTGAATATAATTCAGTTCGGATAAAAAATACTCGAAGCCGGTGGGGGAGCTGTTCGAGTAAAGGAAATCTGAATTTTTCGTTCAAGGTAGCCTTTTTGCCCGATCATTTGCGGGACTATATCGTAGTTCACGAACTGGCACATTTGACCTACCTTGATCATTCGCCACGATTTTGGGCCTTGGTTGCTCGGTATATTCCAGAGTATCAGGCCTGCAAGCGTGAGCTGGATCTCTATGCTAAGAATCAGAAATCAATCGAATACCCAGAATTGTAGCAAAGAATCCAATATTGGTAAGGACAATCGTTGCTCCGGGGGGAACGTCTAGAACAAAGGCAATAATAATCCCAAAAATTACCGAGGTAATAGATAGCAAGCTGGCTCGTCGCAGTGTTTCTCCAAACCCTGACGAAATTTGCAAGGCAGAACTGGCGGGGATGATCAGAAGTGATGAGACCAACATAATTCCCACCATTTTTACCGAAAGAACAATTGTGATGGCGGTCAAAATTGAGATCAGAGTTTGAATGACAGTCGTGTTGATCCCGGAGATTTGAGCTTGTTCTTCATCAAAGGTGACGTAGACCAGTTCATGATACGAAACTGCGATAGTAGATAACACAATTCCTGATAACCCAATGGCAAGATAGAGTTCCAGGCTGCTAATAGCCAAGATATTTCCAAAAAGGAAGCTATAAATATCGATATTAAATCCTCCTGAAACGCTGGCCAAAATAATTCCTGTAGAAATTCCAGTGGCTGAAATAATTCCGATAGCTGCATCTCCATCTACGCTGGTGTATCGGATCATCAGCTGAATCGCAATCGCAGCCACAATTACGAGCGGAACCGCAACTCCAAACGGATAGACCCCAAAGGCAAGTCCTAGAGCTAGCGCTCCAAAGGAAACATGGGCTAACCCATCTCCAATCAAGGATAATCTTCTGAGCACCAGAAAGACACCCAAGATTGCACACAGAAGTCCCAAAAAGATCCCGGCAATCAATGCTCGTTGAATAAAACTATACTGGAGCAGTTCGAGAAGAGTATTAATCATGTTGGTGGCAGATATGATGTTGTTCGGAAGATCCAAAGTAGTTACTCATGGATGGATCAGCACAGAAATCTTGGAAATCTCCCCAAAACAAGACCTTGGTGTCCAGAAACAGGAGCTTGTTGGCAAATTGTCCGATGGTGCCAGTATCGTGAGTGATGAGAATAATAGTCACCTGATGGTTTTGATTCAAATCTTGGAGAATTTCGAAAAATTCTGACCGAATCTCTGGATCCAGAGCATTGGTTGGCTCATCTAGGATTAAGAGCTCCGGGTTGGAGACTAAGGCTTTGGCCAAAAAGGCTCGCTGCTGTTGTCCACCAGATAGGGTAGAGAGGGGGCGGTTGGCAAGATGGTCAATTCCGAGTTTGGTAAGCTGATTGTTAACTGCTTCTCGGTCTTTGGCTGAGATAATTCGCGGCCAGTGCTTGGTAGATAGTCGACCAAGCAAGACAAACTCGGCAACTGTTGCGGGAAAATTTTTAGCTTTGTTGGTTTGTTTCTGGGGCATGTAGCCGACCTTGTGCCAGTCTTTGAACTGACGAATCGGGCTGTCAAAGAGGGTGGCGGTTTCTGCGGTAAATGGTTGTAAACCCAGAATCGATCGAATCAAGGTAGACTTCCCAGCTCCATTTGGTCCAGCCAGTCCGACAAAATCACCTTGAGAAATATCCAAAGACACCCCAGAAAGAATAGGGGTGTTTTGGATGGTTACCGATAAATTGTCGAGTTGGATGATTGACATTGGGGGATAGAGTGTACTGTCATTCCCAACTTGATTGGGAATCTCTTGATATATTTCTTAGATCCCCGATCAGTGTCGGGGATGACATACTTTCACGTATTTTAGGACTACTCACAACCAAGCCCAACTTTCAAATTCTCGAGGTTTGATTCCATCAACGAAAGGAAAGATACTTCTGATTCGAATTCTTCGGCTGAGATATTGTGAGCTCCATGCAGTTTGAGAACTGGAACTCCGGTTTCTTCAGAAATAATCTCGGCAACACGAGGTTCAATCAATTCTTCGGTAAATACGGCTTGAGCGTCTGCTTCTTCAATTGATTCTACCAGATTTGCGATGGTTTGTGCAGTCGGCTCACTGTTTGAACTGAACCCTTGGGCTGATTCGTACTCAAGATCATATCGTTCGGCAAGGTATCCAAAGGCATAGTGACCACCGTGAACGAAACTTCGAGTTGAACAGGATCCAAGTTCAGTCTCGTATCGAGTATCAAGGGCCTGGAGTGCTTCGATTCGCTCTTGAGCTCGCGAATCAATCTCTGCTGAATTGTCTGGCAATACTTCTACCAAAGCGTCTTTGATCGTGTTGGTCATGATTTGAGCATTCTCAAAGTCGAGCCAGTAGTGGGGATCAAGTCCAGAATGATCGTGGTCATGGTCGTGCGAGTGATCATCTCCCTCTTCTTCGTGAGCGTGATCCTCATCATGGCTATGGTCATGATCTCCGTGCTCTTCGTGCATGTGGTCGTCATGCTCATGATCGTGGTCATGTCCATGGTCATCTTTTTTGTCATGATCATCAGCGTGGTCGTGATCATGGCTCTCTCCCTTGAACTCAATCAAGTCAATTCCCTCACTGGTATTTACAACTTTGACATCTGAATCGAGTCCGGCCAAGAGATCAGCAGCCCATGGCTCCAAATCATCTCCAGAATAGATAAAGAGATCAGCTTCTGAGATAGCTACAATATCTGAGGGACTTGGTTCAAATCCATGGATATCAGTTCCAGGATCAAGGAGAAGAGATACCTCCGCAGAGTCTCCAGCCAAAGCTGCGGCGGTATCATACAGTGGATACAGAGTAGTAATAACTGTCGGTTTATCGGTCTGACTTGGATCCTGGGATACGAGTTGGGTTGCTCCCCAAACTCCAACACCCGCTACAAGGGCCAATATCAGAGCGCCAATTACTTGCTTGAGTTTCATATACATGTAATACATTTGTAATACCAAAAGTATAAAGCAAGGTGTAACTTAATGCAAGTTACTTGTATTTGTTGGTGATTGGAATACCATCTATTAGTATGTTGGGTTTCACTTGCATCTATTGTATACTAAAACTAACTAAGAGATGATCTATGAAAATTTGTTTTGCAAGTCACAATCCCGGGAAGTTGAAACGCTACGTAGCCCTGACCGAAGAGTTTGGTGTTGAGTTAGTTCCTCTTTCTGAACTCGGTATTACCGAAAAAGTTCCTGAACCATTTGAAACCTCTCAAGAAAATGCTATGCATAAGGCCAAAGAGTATGCCAAGATGGTCAACATGCCAGTGCTTGCCTGTGATGAAGAAATGCGAACCAACTTCCTCCCAGAAAAACTCCAGCCCGGAGTATTGGTACGTCGACTGGGTCAAGATCTCGACCGAGACCCAACCGACCAAGAGGTAATTGACCACTGGCTCCAACTCATCAAAGACAATCCGCATGAGAACCAAGAGTTCTATTGGGACTTTTCGGTGGTATTGTACGACCCTGCATCTGGATTTGAAGGAGCAATTACCGTCACTCAAGAAAGTGAAATTGCAGACTACGTTTCCAAAAACTACAATCCAGGCTACCCAATGTCGACTTTCATGAGTCCCAAAGGAACCGGGCGGAAACCGTATTTGGATACGCCTCAAGAAGTGCGAACCCGAGTAGAACGAGCAAATTACCAGCCGTTCCTCGAAATCTTCCCAGAGTGGCTGAAGCAAATCCATGGGTAGAGCAATTACGGTAACCGAACTCAACACAATCCTTGCAACTGATGCTGATGTTTCAGTATTAGACGTTCGTTCCCCAGAAGAGTGGGCCGACGTTCACATTGACGATTCACGCGTCCAGCTCATCCCACTGCAAGAACTCATGAATGACCCAAGCAAAGCAGACAAACCAGGAGATACTTATGTTATTTGCAACTCAGGATCTCGAAGCGCTATGGCGCAGATGCTTTTAAACACCCGCGGAATTTCAGTGATCGACGTTACTGGGGGAATGCAAGCCTGGAAACAAGCTGGATATGGAGTAACATCAGATCATGAATAAACTTACTGGATCACTATTCGTAGCACTCGGAGGAGTGTGCCTGGGAACAGTCCCGATTTGGCTCCGATTTGCTGGAGATATTTCACCACTCCAATCCGCCTTTGCTCGTATGGGAATTACGGTACTCTTTTTGGCAATTGCCTTTGTAACCGTGCTTCGCGCTCAGTGGAAGTCTCTTACCGAGTCTCGAAGCTCAATGATCTTACTGGGGCTGTCTAATATTTGGGTAACAATCTTATACTTTTTTGCCCTTACGGAATTACCGGTTGCCCTTGCCGTCATGCTTTTGTACACAGGTCCTTTGTGGGTAATTGGATACAAAAAGTTCTGGCTTCAGCAAAAATTGAGTGGAGTAGTGCTGGGTGCGGCAGGTGTTGCAGTCCTCGGAATCGGGTTTTTGTTTATTCCAGAGCTTCTTAAAGAACAATTTGATCTATCTATGCTTGGAATTGTTGCCGGAATTGGAGCCGGTATGGGTTTTGGAACGGCATTAGTTGTTGCCAAAAAACTAGATGCTTATAGTTCCTGGGCCATGGTGTTCTGGCAAAATATAATTGCCCTTGCGGTACTAATTCCTCTCCTTATTGTGAACAATCAGATGTCTCTCCCTGTTGATTCAGCTTGGCCACTTTTGGGGTTGGGAATAGTTGGTTCTCTATTCGGATTTGGATTCCTCTATACTGGAATCAAAGTTGTCTCTTCTGAATCAGCTGGAGTTCTCTCGCTACTGGAGTTGATTACTCCTGTGATACTTTCGTGGATGATCTTTGGCGAAGCTTTAACCTGGAATGGTATTGTTGGAGGAATCTTTATCGTAGTCGCAACCGGACTAATTGGAACCTCCCGAGAAGCCTAACAGTTATTTTTTCAAAGTAACTGTTACAGTTGTTCCAGTATTGAGTCCCTGACTTTTTACCTCGATAGTCCCTCCATGCATCTCAATAATTTCCTTTGCAAGATAGAGACCGAGTCCTGATCCATCAGGGTGAACTCTCTGAGAATTTTCTCCTCGCTCAAATGGAGTCCAGAGGCTATCTGTGTTTGCCGGATCAAATCCAACACCATCATCTTCTACTATAATTTTTACCGAGTCTCTAGAGTCTTTGACTTGAATAGCTACGGTACTTTTTCCATAGATAATGGCGTTATGAAGAATATGATTGATAGCTACTCTAAGTAGATCTTGATCAATCTTTATCTCTGAGGGTGTTTTTACTGGGTTGATAGATACTTTCCGTTCATCAGAAAGATCCTTGTATTGCTCTATGATTGCTTGTAAAAACTCTTCCATTTTTACTGAAGTGTACATGAATTTTCGATTTCCACTCGATAATTCTAGGGCTAACAAAATGTCATTTACAATACCACCTAACCGATTTACTGATAGATGGAGATTGTTTAAATTCCCCTGAGTCTTTTCAGAAAGCTTTTTCACACCTTCTGTATCATCGATTACGAATTCTGTAAAAGCGCGAATCCCTGTCAAAGGCGTTCGGAGTTGGTGCGAGATTAAGGTCATAAACTCATTTTTCCGCTCAACAAGACTTTCTAACTCTTTGTTTGCTTTTTTGAGTTTCTTCGCATTCTTTTGAAGTTGTTTATCCCTTGCAACACGAGTAAGTTGCTCTTTGATTAGAACATATGTAAGTCCAAAGAAGAGTACGATAATAGTTCCTGCTAATAATCTTCCGGTATTAGTAGGAGTTATTAAAATAAGAGCAAATAGAAGAATAAATTGAACAAATGCCGTAATCTGTGCTGTGATAAGTGAGATATTAAACAGATTGTATCGAATAATTGCTATGGTTAAAAATATCATCATGAACAATGGAAATATTGGGCCCAACCAATAGAGCTCAGTATTTCCAATCCAAGGTAAGAAAACGCTTGTAATAAGAATTCCTATAACTGAAACAATAAATCCGAATCCAACATAGAGTGCTTGAAGTTGTTCTTCTTGCGTAGTTCGAGCAATTTGAATCGCTATAATAACAATTCCGAATAATGTGTTAAAAAGATAGATTCCTCGTAGCAGTTCGTATATTCCAGAAGTTTCAATAACAAAAGTTTGGGTATCACTCATGAATTGATACCCAGAAATAAACCAGTCGGTAGTTAAGACAAGTCCTCCTATTGCAAAGTTTGCTAGTCCGTATGTAAGTAGAATTGCATTGGCGTGCTTTGTTATTGCAGAAGGGAATACCAAACTAAAGGCAAGAGAAAAGAATGATGAAAAAAGTGCAAAGAAAAATCCCGCACGAACTAGAGCTAATGTAACGTCCGGGAGGGCAGTTGTATAGAGTCGAGCTCCAAGAACAAATGCCCAAAAGGCTATACTTAGAAGTAGAAGAAAGTAGACTTGGGTTTGTTGAGATTTTATTTTAAGCCAAAAGAAGATCCAGATTGCTAAAGATAAATTCAGTACAAAGACTAGAAATAGCATTGCAGGAGCTAGAGATATATCCATAATTATTTTTGTTGGGCAAAGAACTTATAAACTTCTTCGCTGATGTAGTACACAGGAATTGTTTCAACGTTAAAGAATGTTTCAAGGTCAAAGTCTGTCTCTATAGCTCCTACATCTTTCATAACATAATTGTCGAGGACGTGTACTGGGAAATTATACTTTTGGAGTTTTTCTAGTACATCTTTATGAATTGAGCCAAGTCCAGAGGTGTATCCTCGTTTATTTAAATCAGTGAGCATAACTTGGAATAGTTGTAAAACTGTACCCCTTTGAGGAAGTGTGTAGTTAAAAAAGTGGGGCCGTGAAATAAGGCGCCCAATATCTAGTGGACGCTCTTTGGCATCATTTTTTATTTCCTCTGGGAGTGTTACATCAAAAAATTTTTCGGTAGGTGTTGGTGTACTTGTTACAGCCCGGCTTGTCGCGAATACTTTTCCACCCCGTACTTTCCCTATATAGTACAAAGCTTCACCATTCAGATCGTATTCATCTTTTTCTTGACCTGACTTTTCCAGTTCTTCGGTTGGATTAAAGAAGTTTTTCTCTTCAATATATACCTTGTACCGAAGTTCAAACATTTGATCCATTTCTTCTGGAGTTTCTGGTATTCCATAATCAATGACTCCTTCCGGAAATGGTTGGCTGAGAAGAACTTTCATAATAGTTTTGTGACATATATATTTAGTCTAACACATTTTACTTTTGTTGAAATTCAAAGAAATCAATTATTTCAGATATAGAAAAACCAATATTATCTAACGGCAATAATTCTCCAGTAATTTGGTTGAATTTATTGATAATATTTTGATAATAAGAGATAAAAATATGTTGTTGGTTATCACTTAAATTCTGAGATGCATTTCTGATTTTCGAGAATAAGTCTGATTCAGAAATAAGAATTCTAGTTTCTGGATTCGATACGATGTATGGGCAAGCGAAGAACCTTTCGCGGTCAACGGAGTATCCGTTTTCTACATACAAGAAATTTATCTTTGATTTTGAAAATACATCTTTATATTCATTATCAAAAAAGGACTCGTCATAAATGAGT
Source organism: uncultured bacterium (assembly GCA_913060955.1). Classification (GTDB taxonomy): domain Bacteria; phylum Patescibacteriota; class Minisyncoccia; order SW-4-49-11; family SW-4-49-11; genus CAJXTH01. The sequence goes on from CAJXTH010000002.1 coordinate 11,166, forward strand.
GAGTCACTTTTGAATTTCCAAGATAGTTTTGTAGATACATTCTTATACACATAAAAATAATGGATATCAGCAAGTTCTAATTGTTTGTATACGGAAAGCTTTTCCGGTAACTTTTTGAGAATACTTTGGTATTCTTCATAATGGACAATTTCCGTCGAGTAAATAACTTGATAACGATCTTCTATGTCCAACTTTTGAGTTATTTGAGAAATTATGTGGGTCAATAAAAATCTCTGATCTACCACTTGTCTTGGATTAATGTAGGGCATTTGAAGGGCATGATGATCTGCAATAAGATGGTATACGAACTGATCTGGGTTCTTTTTGAGAAAAAGAACCGCGCTAAAGATAAGATCGAGTATATCAAACGGGATTCCCTGCGAAATCATGCTTCTAGAACAAAGTCCTGTCCCAAAATATAGGTTACTCTTCTTGCTCATAGTGGATTATTTCCCTTATCATAGCATATAATTCTTTAAATAAGGCGTTACAATATGATTCGAATAGCGCTCTTGACCTGGAATGGTATAATAGGAGGGATAGCAATTATTGCTTCTGCCTACTTAGCATCTCAAACACCTGATTCCCATGATCAAGAAACTGCTTAAAATTGGACTTGTAGGACTAATTGCCGGAATCGGTTTTTTGGTGTACACCAACCGCGAGGTGGAGCGAGTGGGGGAGGAGTATGTCTATACTGAGTTAGAGGACGTTCCCAGACGGGATGTAGCTGTTGTATTGGGAACCAGTCGATTTATTTCTACCGGACGGGAAAACTCCTACTTTGTGTATCGGATTGACGCTGCAGAGGAGTTATATGAGTCGGGGAAAGTGGATGTAATTTTAGTAAGTGGGGATAATGCAGATGTCTCGTACAATGAACCGCTGGCTATGCAGGAGGCCTTGATCGAGCGGGGGATCCCAGCTGAGAGTATTGAACTTGATTATGCTGGATTTCGTACCCTTGATTCGGTTGTTCGAGCTCAGGAAGTCTTTCAGCAGTCAGATTTTATTGTGGTATCCCAGCCGTTTCATGTGGAGCGCGCTGTGTATATTGCTCGAACCTATGATATTCCAGCAATTGGTTATGCTGCTGAAGATGTGGCAGTTAGTCAGAGTCTTCGGATTCAGCTAAGAGAATTTCTGGCCCGAGGGCAGGCTTGGGTAGATGTGAATGTTCTCAATCGTCAGCCCAAATTCTTAGGTGAGCAAATTGATGTAACAGCTCCGGCAGAAGAAGATCCTCAAGAAGTTGAGCAAGAATAAATCCCCGACCGAGTTCCGAGCGGGGATTTGGGGTTTAGCATGGCAATTTCCTCTATGACGAGTGGTTGATTATGATTGTTATTAACCAAAGCCCTGCAGGCAAGGCCAAGACATTGAGGAGTAGTCCTAGAAGACTATATGAATTTGTCGCTGCTTTTTTCAGCAAAACAAATTCCTCTTTTCTAAACAACCGTTTTATTGTATCGAAAAACCCTTTCTTGTCAAACAACAATTTTGTAGTGAGAAGATTCCGGCTCGGAGACCGGAATGACAAGTGTAGCGGAACCCTTGCGGTTCCATGGAAAAGATGCTGAACTAAATTCAGCATGACGTAGAGTCGGCGCCCTCGCCGACATGGCTCAGAACCAAACAAAAACTCCCAGGATGTTCCTGGGAGTTAAGGACTCCTTTAGCATCTCGTCATAAAAGTACTTTTATTTCGGATTGTCGTAAAACAAAAAGACGGCTGCAGAATGCTTATCAGTCGTCAGTGGATATCTATCCACTTTCTCCTTCTGCACATTCTTCGCTCGTCTTTTTGCTCTACTTTGAATCTCGAAGAGATACTAAAGGAGTCCTTTGACCTACGCCTCCTGAGCTTTGTTCATTGTTCGAATACAGGTAGTGCAGGCTTTGATTCGGGTTCCATCGGTGAGAGTATACCACTGAGTGTTGGTCTTCTGGGTATATCGGCTAGTTGGGTTGTAGTTACCTCGCAAGAGTTTTCGTCGAGTAACCTTCATTGCCTTCTTCTCACAGAATGGGAGCTCACATCGTCGAGACATGGATCAATTCTTAAGCTTTCTAATTAGCGCGCATTGAATGGCGCGAAAACACATGGTAGAATAGTACCAGCTAATGCAATAAAAGTCAACTGATATAGAGTATGAATGATCCTATTATGACCGCGTTCGGGCTGGTGATTCTGATTTTTTCCGTGATTATTCACGAAGTGTCACACGGAGCGGCTGCCTATTCCATGGGAGATCCAACGGCAAAGGCTATGGGGCGACTGACTATGAATCCTATTCCTCATATTGATTTGTATGGATCGATTATTTTACCGGGACTTATGTTGATATTCGGAACACCGTTTTTGTTTGGGTATGCTAAGCCAGTTCCTGTGAACTACTTGAATCTTACTAACCGGAAATGGGGACCTGCTTTGGTTGCCTTGGCTGGACCGGGATCTAATTTTGTCTTGGGGATTAGTCTCGGGCTTGTGTATCGAGTATTGACTATTATGACCGATCTGAATCCTCAAGTAGCGGGACTCTTTTTGACCGCTATTTTAGTGAACTTCGCCTTGGGAATCTTTAATTCTCTTCCGATTCCTCCGCTTGATGGATTCAAGATTATTGCTCCATTGCTTCCGTATTCGTTCTTGCGAAGCCGGGTGTATCAGGTCTTGGAGCAACAAGGAATTGTCTTTTTATTAATCTTTATTATCTTCTTTGGAGGAGTCCTTACCCCACTCATTTTTGGCGCTACTCGTTTGGTAATGGGAATCTAAAAATATGGAGCACGTACGTTGCATTGTGACTGGCCGAGTACAGATGGTTCGGTACCGACTGTATGCTGAAGCTCAGGCTCAGAAACTTGGGGTAGTTGGTTGGGTAGAAAACCAGCCAGACGGCTCAGTTTTGGTGGAAGCATGGGCAGAAAAAGCTGTCCTCGAAACCTTTATCCAAAAATTGTGGAAAGGTTCGCCATTATCACGCGTTGACAAGGTCTCTGAAATCTGGGAAAATATACCGTATGATGGTGCTGATGCAACCTTTATCATTCGAAGATAACGAACAAGCCTATGAAAGTTGTGTTACTCGCTGACGTCCGAGGAGTCGGGCGAAAAAACGAAATCGTGTCAGTCTCCGACGGATACGCGCGCAACTTTCTCCTCAAAAAACGGCTTGCCACTCCAGCAGAAGGATCTGCCGTTGCTCGAGTGAAGAAGATGCAATCAGACAAACAAAAAGAACACCAGGCGCACGAGCAGCATATGAAAGAGATTCATCGAGCAATCGATGGGAAGTCCTTTGAAATGTCTGCCAAGACAAATGCTGAAGGGCAGTTGTTTGGATCATTGCATGCTGCGGATATCTCCAAAGGGCTCAAAAGTAGCTTTGGAGTATCGGTGGATAAGTCTCTGATTCAGGCAGATCATATCAAGACGCTTGGTGTCCACGAGATAGCCATCAAGCTTCTGTCGTCATTAACAGCTAAGGTATCCCTCAATGTCACCTCGGAAGACTAAACGCACCAAGAAAACCAGTCCTAAGTATATCTTTGTAGTCGGTGGAGTAATGTCCGGAGTCGGAAAAGGAATTACGACCTCATCCATCGCCCTTATTCTTCAGTCCCGCGGTTTCTCCGTCACTGCAGTCAAAATCGATCCCTACGTCAATGTTGATGCCGGAACGATGAACCCTGTAGAACACGGAGAAACTTTTGTTTTAGACGATGGTCTCGAGTGTGACCAGGACATGGGGAACTACGAGCGATTTTTGAATGTTGATCTGACTGCAACCAACTATATGACCACTGGAGCAGTGTACCAGTCAGTCATCAATCAAGAACGAAACCTTAAATTTGGCGGAAAGTGTGTCAGCGTTGTACCACATATCCCGAATGAAGTTATTTCCCGAATCAAACAAGCGCAAAAGAACAGCGATGCGGATATTACCGTAATCGAAATTGGAGGAACCGCAGGGGAGTACGAAAACCTCTTGTTCCTGGAGGCAGCTCGAATGATGAAACTGGAAGCTCCAGATGATGTGCAATTTGTATTGGTTAGTTATCTTCCAATTCCATCCAAGATTGGAGAGATGAAAACCAAGCCAACTCAGCACGCCGCTCGACTGTTGAACAGCGCTGGTATTCAAGCTGACTGGATTGTAGGACGATCGTCACATCCACTGGATGAATCTCGAAAGAAGAAGCTTTCGGTAATGTGTAGTGTTCCAGAAGATCAGATTATCTCAGCTCCGGACGTAGAGAGCATTTATCACGTACCGCATAATTTTGAAGACGATGGTCTCTCAACTAAGATGCTCAAAAAATTCGGACTCCGACCCAAGAAGAAAGATCTCAAAGAGTGGACTGCCCTTACCAACAAAGTCGAATCAGCCACCAAAGAAGTTCGGATTGGAATTGTTGGGAAATACTTTAGTACCGGAGATTTTGTTTTGTCGGACGCCTACATTTCTGTAATTGAAGCTGTCAAACACGCCGCCTACTTTTATAAAGTAAAGCCGGTTATTGATTGGATCAATAGCGAGGAATTCGAACAAGACGAGGAGCACTTGGCAGATCTCAAAGTCTACGATGGAATTGTGATTCCAGGAGGATTTGGAAGCCGAGGAATCGAAGGAAAGATCAAGGCCATTCAATTTGCGCGAGAACAAAAGATTCCGTACTTGGGACTCTGTTACGGAATGCAAATGGCCGTGGTGGAATTTGCCCGAAACGTGGTAGGTCTCTCCAAAGCTCACACCACGGAAATTAATCCGAACACTCCTGATCCCGTTATTGATATCTTGCCTGACCAAAAAGAAAAATTGGCCAAAAAAGACATGGGAGGAACCATGCGACTGGGAGGATACGATTGTGAATTACAGTCAAAAACCATGGTTCGAAAGCTCTATGGCAAAGCTAACACTCGAGAACGACACCGACACCGATACGAGTTTAACAATGAATATCGGGATCAGTTAGTAGAAAATGGTCTGATAATCTCAGGACTCAATACAGAGCAGGATCTGGTAGAGATTATTGAGCTTCCAGATCACCCATTCTTTGTGGGAACCCAGTTCCATCCGGAACTGCAATCTCGACCACTCGATCCACATCCTGTATTCAAAGGATTTATCCGAGCAGCAAGCAAACGATAACACAAAAACCCGGGACATCCCGGGTTTTTGAATTGCTCTGGTTCTTTCTTGAAATTAGGTACACAGAGTCTGAATAAACTCACGAGTTTTAGATGCAATAGCGGCATAGGTAAACTCATTATGAGCTCGCTGATAGCCTTTTTCCCCATATTCTTGACGTAATTGGGGATCATCTGCCAGTTTGTTCATCGCATCAGCAATCGCCGCAACATCCTTTTCGGGGACAATGATTCCAGCTTCTCCAATAACTCCGGGAATAGCTCCACTATCGGAACCAATCAATGCTCGTTTGGCGGCCATGGTCTCTACCAGCACTCGACCAAACTGTTCCTTCCATTCTGGGGTAGTGTGTGAGAGCAAGAAAAATACATCCAGTACTCGAAAATAGGTTGGAATCTGATCAAACGGAACTGCTCCACGGAAAATCACCCGATCCTGAATTCCTAACGAACTGGCAAGATCTTGCAGGGTTGTTACGTATTCCTCTGATCCATTTCCTACTAATAGCATTTTGGTGTGAGTGTTCTTCACCTGAGCAAAGGCACGCAAGGCATCTTCCAGACCTTTTTCGGGGATAATCCGCCCAATATTTCCAAACACTACTGTGTCTGGAGTGATCTCGAGTTCCGAAGAAAGCTCAGAGAGTAAATCAGCGTCATACCATTTGAATGTCTCAAGATCTACGCCAAGTTGAGGAACGGTCCACTTGAGTCCTCGAAACCCTAGCTGCTCGATCCGAGCCTGAAACTCAGCCCATACACTATCGAATTGGAACGAAAGCCCATCAACCCGACTCAAAATACGCTGTTCCATCCAGTGAAACACAGAGAATCGTAGTTTTTGGTACCAGGTAGAACCTTCCTCTTCCCAGATATGATTAATATTTTCCTGAGAAATAAGAGCAATCTTAGTCTTGGGAAAGTCCGTTTTTACCAGACGCGTGATCTGGTAACTCACATTCGTCCAATATTCCTCTTCTAACAAAATAACATCCGGATTCAGCTCGCGAAGTGTTCGCTTGAGATCCCGAAACACAAAGGTATTCAGTCTACCAGTGAATACTCCAGGAAGAATTCGATGATCATAATCTGATCCTGGATGCTTCTCGGCAATAACCTGCTGATTTCCCCCCTCCACGCCATGCTCTGGAGTAATGAGGCTTACCTCTAAGTCCTCAAACTTGGCTAACTCTTCAATTTTCTTTCGATACGGCTCATACACATACGCATGAGAAACTATCGTCACTCTGATAGACATACATTCGATATTTGTTGTACTACACCCAGTATACCACGAACACCGAAGTATATAGTTAAATATATACTTGAAAACTACGTTTTCCCAACGCCCTTTTCTCGGTTCGAATCCTAATATCATCCATACAAGATACAAAAAACAGTAGATTAATCTACCGTTTTCTGCATAATGTGGAAGCGAGAGGATTCGGTCACAAGTAAATTTTCTGACGAAAATTTCTCGCGACCCCGACTCGCGTGTTCGCCTTGAACTCCGTCCAAACTCACACTGGCTCCGTCTTTCTCATCCTCCCATAAGCCAAGCCCTTGGCTTATTTCACTTCACAAAATAAAATATACCCACAAGGGGTACATTTTACTTTGCGGAAGCGAGAGGATTACGAACCTGTCGCTTCGCTCCCCGAAACCACTCGGTTTCGGTACTTCCTCCACGGGAAAACTACGTTTTCCCAACGCCCTTTCCTAGGTCCGAATCCTAGGTATCATCCATACAAGATACAAAAAACAGTAGATTAATCTACTGTTTTCTGCATAATGCGGAAGCGAGAGGATTCGGTCACAAGTAAATTTTCTGACGAAAATTTCTCGCGACCCCGACTCGCGTGTTCGCCTTGGACTCCGTCCAAACTCACACTGGCTCCGTCTTTCTCATCCTCCCATAAGCCAAGCCCTTGGCTTATTTCACTTCACAA
>CAJXTH010000003.1 GCA_913060955.1 uncultured bacterium
CCAACCAGACTCGAATGAAGATTGGAGCTATGGGGTATGGTTCTCCGGTTGAAACTCCTGGAGGAAAGGCCTTGAAATTCTTTGCCTCTGTTCGAATTGAGATCAAGCGAATTGCCCAGGTTAAAAAGGGTGATGACGTGATCGGAGCTCGAACCAAAGCAAAGATTGTCAAAAACAAAGTGGCAGCACCATTTAAGATCGCTGAGTTTGACATTATGTACAACGAAGGAGTTTCCTTTGAAGCTGATTTGATCAACGTAGCTACCAAGATGGGACTGTTGAAAAAGAGTGGAGCATTTATTAAAGATCTCGAAGGAAATACCATTGGGCAGGGACTTGAGGCTGCTCGAAAAGCTCTGAAAGGAGATCCAGAAATGCGAGAGCAACTCCACCAGGCAGTCCGATCAAAGATTCAGGCTCAAGTGCTTGAAGAGCAGGTAGAAGCAGCAGAACTCCAACGAAAGTCTGAAGGAAAGTCAGCACCAAAATCTGAAACAAAAGAGGAGAGCAGTACCAAGTAATCGTACTCAACTAATACAAAAATATGGCATTTAAGCTCGTCCTGATTCGTCATGGACAAAGCGTCTGGAATAAACTCGACCGGTTCACCGGTTGGTCAGACGTTGATTTATCTCCGCAAGGAGTTGAAGAGGCCAAAAAGGCAGGAAGATTGTTAAAACAGCATAGCTTTGTGTTTGATCATGCTTATACTTCTGTGCTTACCCGAGCGATTAAGACGCTTCATTTTGCCCTCGAAGAAGCAGACATGACCTGGCTTCCGGTGACTAAGAATTGGCGACTCAATGAGCGTCACTATGGTGGACTTCAGGGACGAAATAAGGAGGATACCCGAGAAGACTTTGGAGCAGAAGAAGTTCATGAGTGGAGAAGAGCGTTTATGACGCGCCCACCAATGCTTTCTGAATATGACTCTCGATATCCGGGAAAAGACGAGCGATACCGTGATGTAAATCCCGAAGAACTCCCATTGGGAGAGGCTTTGGCGGATACCCTTGATCGAGTGCTTCCGTATTGGGAGGAAGAACTTCGGCCACGAATTCAGGCAGGAGAGCGATTGGTAATTGCGGCTCACGGAAATAGTCTTCGGGCCCTTGCGAAAAATCTTGAAGACCTTTCTGATGATAAGGTTGTAAGTTTGGAAATCCCTACGGGAAAGCCCTTAGTCTACGAACTTGATGAACAGACGCTCAAGATGAAGAAAAAGTATTACTTGGGGGAAGAAAATTCAGGAGGAAACTGGTTTTCATTCTTGTTTAATAAATAGATTCTTATGGCTCAAATTGTATTTATACGACACGGAGAAAGTATCTGGAATTCAGAGGAGCGATTTACTGGGTGGGATGATATTCCCTTGAGCGAAGAAGCTCGGCCTGTTCTTTCTGATGTCGGATTGACTCTTTTGGAGGAGTTGTACAAGTTTGACGTAGCGATCACGTCCTATTTGGATCGGTCGATTGTGAGTTGTTGGGAAGTTTTGGATTCTATGAATTTATTATGGATTCCCGAGATTCGAGATTGGCGATTAAATCCACGGCATTATGGAGTGTTGCAGGGAATGACCAAGGAAGACGCCGCAGCTCAGTATGGGCAAGAGATGATTGAGAATATTCGTCATAGTTTTGATATTCAACCCCCGCTCCTCAACGAAAATGACGAGCGAAATCCTCGAAATGATATTCGGTATCAAAAGATTGAGCGCTCCCTACCCATTGGTGAGTCTATGGAAGACGCCGAAGTTCGGGTACTCCAGTTTTTTGATGAAGTCTTAGCTCCGCTTTTGAAAGAGGATAAACGCGTTTTGATTTCTGGACATGAAGACAGTTTGAAACTCTTAATCAAACGAATGGAGGGGCTTTCGACTGAAGAAATGCTTGAACTCAAGCTCCCCCCAGCCAAGCCGATTGCATTGGAACTCGAAGGTGACAAGGTGGTACGAAAATTTATTGAGTAAGAATACAAAAACTCCCTCACGACGAAGGGAGTTTTTTAGTGCAGGAAAAACGTTACGCGGAAAGCTTGGTAAGAAGGTCAGGTAGTGAAATTACTTCGCCGTTATACTCTACACCTCCTTGTTCGAGGCTTCGGGAGCTTACGACTACTCGATGAGGGATTCCGATAAGATCAGCGTCAGAGAACTTAGATCCTGGTCGCTCGTCTCGGTCGTCGTAGAGAACTTCCGTTCCAGTTGAAGAGAGGTCTTGGTAGAGCTTCTCAGCAGTATTCATGACATCTTCTTTGTCCGTGTTAAGGGCAAGAATATGAACTTTGAATGGAGCAACTTCTTCTGGCCAGGTCATCTTGGAATCTCCTTCGGCAAAGAATTCGGTGATTACACCCATGGCTCGGCTGATTCCAATTCCGTAACACCCCATGTAGACTGGTTTTTCGGTTCCATCTTTGTCGGTGAAGGAAAGACCGAAGCTATCAGAAAATTTTGTTTTTAGTTTAAAGATGTTTCCAGCCTCGATGGCAGTAGTTTGTTCAAGTTTTGCTCCACATTCGGGGCATCCGTCCATTTCGTGGATAATTTCTTCATTAACTCCTATTTTACAATCGTGACAAACATATACGGTGTCTTCTCCAACAGGTGAGAGGGTTTGAAACTCGTGTGAGTACTTGGAGAAGGTTCCTCCGGAAGCATAGGTTTTATAGGTGGTTGATCCTATTCCCAATCGTTTGTAGACTCGGTGGTAGGCTTCAATTGCCTTTTCATAGTAGGCATCAAGGTCTTCTTCTGAGGTGTGGAAGGAGTAGAGATCTTTCATGATAAATTCCCGTCCTCGGAGGACTCCCGACTTTGCCCGCTTTTCGTCTCGGAACTTGGTTTGGATCTGGTAGGTAGCAAACGGAAGATCTTTATAGGAAGCTACAAATTTTTTGGCGGTAGGAGTTACGATTTCTTCGTGAGTGGACCCGAGGGCTACTTCCATCCCGGTGTAGTGGGTAGTAAATCGATAGAGAACATCAATGGTATCCCATCGCCCGGTTTCTTCCCAAACTGATTTTGGGTGGAGGGCTGGCATCAAGATCTCTTGTCCACCAATAGCATTCATTTCTTCTCGAACAATGCGTTCAATGTTTCGGATAACGCGATACCCTAACGGTAAATAGGTGTAGACTCCAGCCATCAGTTGGTCAATGTATCCGGCTTTGAGTAGGATTCGGGCATTGGTAGCTTCTTCTGATTTGCTTACGTCTTTGCGTGTTTTAGTAAAGAGTTGAGATTGTCTCATAATACAATGTTATTCAGTTTTCAAGGAGAATGTGGAGAGGTCAAAGTTGTCTCTTACGATATGCCAGACTGGCTTTCGATATTCGTGCAAGAAGACTTCGACCTTGCTGGGGGGAACCCACAAAAATCCACCGAGTTCTCGTTGGTCAACATTGATATCTTGAGTGTTTCCTTCATATCGCAGAAGGAAAATCGTTTGTTCCTGCCCGACATTTTCGTCACGAATAAGAGTTTTGGCCCATCGATACGTGTGCGTTTCTGGGCATTTGGCCACAATTTTGAAGTTTCTGGTCCCCAGTTCTTCCCCGAGTTCCCGGATCATGGCTTCTTCCAGGTGTTCTCCGTTGTCAACTCCTCCTTGAGGAAATTGCCAGTGGAGGGGGTCGTTTGCGCGGGACACAATCAGAACGTTATGCTCGGCATCAAAAATCACGCCCAGCACGTTCTTGCGCAGTTTTCCCTTCATGATTAGGTGCGTTAGCTAAAAAAGGTTGTCAAACAATTTGATTAAGCCTATTATATAGGAAAGCAGAGTATTTGTATACCCTTGTGCCCGCATGTGAGTTGACATAGTGGCTTCAATTCTGTATAATTGCTCTAGTATTTTTCAAGATGTTATAACTGTTACTAATCTATGTTGCGAATTCGACTCTCACGAGTAGGGAAAAAGAATAACCCTGTGTACAAGGTTGTAGTTGCTGAAAAGCAGCGACCAGTAAAGGGAAAGTTTGTTGAATCTGTTGGAATGTACAATCCTCTTCGAAAAGAAATTCAACTTGACGCAGAGCGAATCAAGTACTGGATTTCTGTTGGAGCACAGCCTTCCCGAACCGTTCATAATCTTTTGGTAAAAAACGAAGTAATTGAAGCCCCTAAGGTGAAAATTACTCGATCAAAAGCTACTGAAGCAGCTGCCTAATCCGCGGCACGCTTCTTTTTCGATCAGATACAAACGGGTATTTCAACAGGTTCGATTCCTGTCTGATCACATCTGAAGAAATCACTTACCGTGTATTGATTTTGCGTGATAGCACGTGATCCTTGTAACTTTTTGTAATATACATCTAGATACACGAGGTTTCTTTTGAATATATTTGAAATAACAGTATCGTATGAGTAAATCTCACGGACAGAATCGTGGCCGATCGTCACGATCTGGAAATCAAGGGAAGAATTTTTCCCAAAAACGAAAACCACCTGAAACATCTCGACAGGCTTTGAAGCTGATTCCTCTTGGGGGAATGGAAGAGATGGGAAAGAACATGTGGGCAATTGAGCAAGAAAATGACATTTTGATCATGGATATGGGGTCTCAGATGCCAGATTCTGATCAGCCAGGAGTTGACTTGTTGATTCCAAATACCAACTATCTTGCAGATAATGCAGACAAAATCCGCGGAGTAGTCTTTACTTCCGGAAATCCTGATCATATCGGATCAGCTCCATACATTTTGTCGATGTTTCCGAATTTGAAGTTGTTTGCCACCGAGGCGACCTTTGCAATTCTTGAGTCACGGCACAACTTTTATTCTCGAAAGATTCAGTACAAGAAGCATATCTTAAAAGACGGAAAAGCAACTCGTGTTGGATCGTTTAAGGTAACTCCATTTACCGTTGGATACAATACTCCAGGAGCAATCGGAGTGTGTATTAATACAATGCAGGGGAAAGTGTTCTACGTATCAAGCTTCAAGTTTGATGTATCCGAAGGGCATACTCCAGAATGGCTTGAGTCAGTGAAGTATTTGGCTGGATCAGATACCTTTGCGCTTCTTTCGGGAAGCGTTGCTGCTGAGGCAGAAGGGTATGCTCCGACTGAACAAGAGATTGGAGCCAAAATTCAGGAGATTTGTTCCAACCCCAACGGAACTACCTACATCTCGACTCATCCTTCGCTTTTGAATCGATTACAGCAGATTATTGATGCTGCTGAGGCGTTGGATAAGCATGTCTTTATCGAGGGAAAGAGTATTTTGAATACCTTTAATACTGCACGTAAGAAAGGACTTATCAAGGTTCAGCGAGGAACAATTATCAGTCCAACCTTGATCGAAGAAACTCCAAAGCACAAGCTGATTGTTATTGTTGCTGGAGCTCAAGGAGATGATGTTCCGCATTTGATGCGTATGGCAAACCGAGAACACGGGAGCTTCGTGATCGAGGAGGGGGACGTGGTTGCGTATCCAGAAGATCTGGTGCCAGGAAACATGCGTTCCGTACAGAAAGTAAACGATAACTTCTCGAAACTTGGAGCCTTGGTGTTACATTATCGACCACTCGGAATTCAACACAGTGCTCACGCTCGACGAGAGGAAGTCCTAGGCTTGCTCAAGGCTGTCCGACCGAAGTATTTTATTCCAATCAATGGACCTCATTATCTTTTGCGAACTGCGGCTGACATGGCAATTGACGGAGGATATCCGGACAAAAATGCAATCGTTGGAAAGAATGGACGAGTAATTTTGTTTGATTATAAGCATCGAAAGATGACTCCAGAAACTGTACCGTCATATGACATTATGGTGGATGGACTCGGAGTTGGTGATCTCAAAGACGTGGTGATTCGTGATCGACAGTTGATGGCTGGAGACGGAATCTTGAACCTTGTTTTGATCATTGACGAGCAAGATCGAAAGATTGTCGAGGGACCAGATATTGTATCTCGAGGATTTGTAGACGTCGATAAGTCGAATCGACTCTTTGAAGAAGTGAACAAGAATGTAGGTATGATTGTAGAATCAATTTTGGCTGATGCGCAAGAGGTGAACGCCTCCTACATTCGAGATGAGCTTCGTGACCAAGTTGGAAAGTTCCTGTTTGCCAAAACAGAGCGACGACCAATGATTTTACCAGTAGTTGTACTTGTCTAATATGAACGAAACAACCATTAAGCGAGGAACGACCTTTATCCGTGACCTAAGTCAGGAGAGTGATCGATACCTCAATACCAAGCCTTCGTTCCCAAAATCTGATAAGCCTACCTTGCGTATCATTCCGCTCGGAGGATCAGAGGAAATTGGAGGGCGAAACATGACCGTTATTGAATACGGAAAAGATATTATTGCTGTTGACCTTGGGTTGAAATTCCCTGAGGAAGACCAGCCGGGAATTGACTATATTGTCCCAAACCCCACCTATTTGCGAGATAAGTTGGATAATCTTCGCGCTGTCTTGATTACTCATGGTCACATGGACCACATCGGAGGAGTACCGCAAGTGATGTCTATGATTGGAAATCCTCCGATCTATGCCACTCCACTTACCATGGCCATGATGCACCGACGTCAGTCAGAGAATACCAGCCTGCCACCACTCAATGGACATGTGGTAAAGCACGGAGAGACGCTACGATTTGGAGTGTTCAAAGTTACCTTTCTTCACATTAACCACAGTATTCCTGACTCGGCTGCTCTCAAGATTGAAACTCCAGAAGGGGTGATTTTGCACACCGGAGACTTTAAGATCGACGAAACCCCACTTGGTGAGGAGCCAGCTGATCTTGATATGTACCGACGGATTGGAGATGAGGGTGTACTTTTGTTGTTATCAGATAGTACCGGAGCGCAAAAGCCGGGAACTGCGATTTCTGAGACTACCATTCAGACCAACCTCGATACGATTTTTGAAGGGGCTAAAGGTCGCGTGATTGCGGCAACCTTCTCTTCGATGTTGAATCGGCTCCAGCAGATTATTAAGATCTCGGAAAAGTACGGACGAAAAGTCGTCGTAGAAGGATTTAGTATGCGAACCAACCTTCAGCTCTTGAAGGATCTGGGGTATACCGATTTTAACGAAAAGGTAATTATCTCTGCTCAAGAGGCTCTCAAGATGCCGCCAGAAAAGGTCACAATTCTCTGTACCGGATCTCAGGGAGAAGACAATGCTGCTTTGATGCGAATTGCAAACAAGGAGCACCGATTCTTCCATGTAGACAAGGGAGATACTGTTATTTTCTCCTCCTCAGTGATTCCGGGAAACGAGGGGTCAATTCAGAAGTTGAAGGATCTTCTGGCTCGACAACGAGCTCGGATTATTCACTACAAGATGATGGATGTTCACGTTGGAGGTCATGCTCCACGAGAGGACTTGAAGCGAATGCTTGAGTTGATTCGGCCCAAGTACATCCAGCCGATTTATGGAGATTTTTACTCATTGAAGCTTCATGGAGATATTGCCAAGGAACTCGGGATGGACCGAGACCATATCTTGCTTACTGATAATGGACGAGTAGTAGAGGTTCTGAATGGAGAAGCACGAGTAACCAAGGAACGAGTACCCGCTCATAACCTGATGGTTGATGGACTCGGTGTAGGAGACCTACGAGAAGTGGTGATTCGAGACCGACAACATATGGCTCAGGACGGAATGATTACCGTGATTGTTTTGGTGGATCCAAAGACTGGAAAAGTTATTCAAGATCCGGAAGTTATTTCCAAAGGATTTGTCTATATGAAGAGTTCATTTAAACTTGTTCAAGCGATTCAAAAAGAGGTTCGAGCAATTGTCGAAGGAAAAATCAGCGAAGGATCTGGTCCAAACCAAGAGTACATCAAGCGAGCGATTACCGAGCAACTTGGAGAGTTCATCTTTGAGAAAACTCAGCGACGACCTATGGTCTTGCCTACAGTTATCGAACTGTAGACTATGGCTTCCATGGTGTATGAAACACCTGCCCTCTTGCTCCAAACCCGGGATCTTCCCGGGATGGATCGATTGGGCATTTTTTATACCCGAGAATATGGGTTGATTACCATCCTCGTAAAAGGAGTAAAAAAATCTCAGTCCAAGCTCCAGTATCGACTCCGAGAGCGAGCCCTTGTCGAGATTGAGTTTGTTCTGGGAAAAACCTTTCCTCGACTTACGGCTATTCGGGATGGAGATCAGTTCTCAGACTTCTTGGAGTCAGCCAATCAGTTGGCTATTCAATCAAGCATTGTCGAATGGATTCTGCATCTGGTGGAGGAAGGACACGAAGATCCAGAGCTCTTTGAGGCGATTCTTACTAGTTTGGCACTTACTCGGGAAGTTGGACATCAAGCTCCGAGGTTTGTTTTATCTTGGATGTTGGTGCGGTGGATGGCTCTTTTGGGATTTGGGCTTGAGACCGGACAATGTGTCCGAACTGGAGTTACCAAAAGTAGTCAGTTTGGAATGAGTGTGCGCGCTGGTGGCTTGGTAACCAAAGCTGCATCAGCGGGCCTTGATGATTGGGTTCCCGTAACCTCACAGGAGATTCTCCGGATGCGGCAATGGCAACGAGGTCGAGTTGAGCGGGGGAAAATCCCCTGGCAAATCATTGAATACTCGATACGGTGGTATGGAATTCCTGTTGAGTCCCTCGGTCTTTTGCGTATCTATTCTGGAAATATTTGATATAATACGTACAAGGACAAAAATAGATATAATCTCTTCTCTTTATGGCACTCGATGACATCGAAAAGAAAATTTATCGCAAAGAGGATCGAGCAAAGCTTGATGCTGAGCGAACTCACGATACTCCCTACAGTATTTATGGGAAAAAAGAACCGGAACTCAAATCAAAATATGAGGACTTTGAGCAGGCCGATACTCCGTTCTTTCAGCGACATCGTAAGCAAATTGTGAAAGGATTACTGGGCGCCCTGGTGGTGACTGTTTTGGTTGCCTTGGCTGGATATTTGGTGACCTTGAATCAGCGGCGGTTTTCTCAGGATCGAGTGACGGTAGGCATAGAAGGAACTGAGGAAATTGAAGCAGGAGGAGAAGTTACCTACACAATTACCTATACCAATGATAACTTTGTAGCACTCAAAAATCCGAAACTATCGGTAACAACTCCGCAGGCTCTTATTGACCCATCGATTTCAATTCTTGGCCAAGAGCGGGCAGAGGTTCGAGAGTTTGAACTTCCAGAACTTGCTCCCGGAGAGACGGGAGAAATTACTATTTCGGGAAGAATTATTGCCGAGACAGGAAGTATTCATTTCTTGAATGCTACACTTTCGTATGTACCAGATATTGTGAGTTCGACCTTTGAGTCGACCAGTGAATTTTCCACGACGGTGGTAGATAGTCCTATTGTGATCGATATCCAAACTCCGCTCGAGTCGGTAAGTGGTGATGTAGTGGAATACACTGTGGCCGTCAATAACAAAAGTCAGACTGAGCTGCGAGATATGGAGCTTCGTTTGGAGTATCCAGATACATTTGGACTGACGAGTTCCTCAGAAGAACCAATCCGAGGAGAAGATGTATTTCAGATTGAACGTCTCCGACCTCAAGCTGTGTATGAGCTTACCTTGACCGGAAGCCTTTCTGGAGAGTCACAAGATGTGAAAATTCTCAAAGCATCAGTTGGTGAATTTGCTCAGGGGGTCTTTACGCTGTATGCGGCTGGCCAAAACTCTACTCGAATGGCAGCACCGTATGTAGAGATTGATCAGGTGATTGTGGGAAACCCAAGTCGAGTTGTTCGAGCTGACGATAATTTGGAATATCAGATTACGTTCCGAAACAACACAGATGTCCGCATCGGAGAAGGATCGTTGCGGGCTGTGCTTGACTCGGAGTTGCTCGATCTTTCTCGTCTCCGAGCTTCTGGGGCTGACTTTGATGCTTCGACCAACACCCTTACCTGGCGGGCAAACTCTGTTCCTCAGTTGCGGTCATTTGCACCAAATGAGCAGGGGCGAGTATCATTTACGGTACCTGTCAAAAAAGTCATTCCAATTGAGAACTTTGAGGATGTGAACTATGTAATTCGAACCAAGGCATTCTTTGAAAGTTCCGAAGTTCCTACACCACTGGGAGTGAATAAAATTGTTCAGGGAAATGAAACAGAGGCAAAACTTGCTACTCGGTTGATCGTTGAGGGGCAGGCATCGTATGCCAACAGCGGATCTTCTATTGTGAACTCCGGTCCGGTGCCTATGCAAGTAAATCAGGCTACTACGTATACCTTGTCTTGGAAGGTTCAAAATCTTACCAACGATGTGTCTGGGGTGACCTTTACTTCTACCCTCCCAGAGAATGTTTCCTGGACGGGGCAGTTTAGTACCGGGGGAGTGGGAGAACTTTCCTATAACGAGCGAACCAAAGAAGTGAAATGGATCATTGGAGATGTTCCCGCCAATACTGGAATCTTACGTCCATTGTATGAGGCCGTCTTCCAGGTCTCTGTTGTTCCTGCTCCAAATCAAGCTGGAGAAGAGCCACGACTCTTGTCTCGAACGAGTTATACTGGACAAGATGACTTTACTGGAGTCAATCTGGGTGGTACACTCGGAGAGATTAACACGGGAGATGTTTCGGATCCAAACTTTGATGGAAGAGTTGCCGAATAACTCTTCAAACTAGTACGAATATATGTTTGAACGAATAGCCCAGGAACGAACGTTACGAAAAGGACGTCTGAATACATTGCACGGAGTGCTGGAATCACCATTCTTTATGCCAGTGGCAACCAAAGGATCAATTCGAGGAATTGGTCCTCAGGAGATGCTTACTCAGGTCCAGTCTCAGATTTTGCTCATGAATACCTATCATTTGTACTTGAAACCCGGGTATGATTTGGTGCATGAACTCGGGGGGCTGCATACGTTTGCTAACTGGCCGAAGCCAATTTTGACTGATAGTGGAGGGTACCAGGTATTTAGCCTTTCAAAGCATCGGAAGCTTTCAGAAGAAGGAGCTGAATTCCGATCTCATATCGATGGAGCCAAGCATATGCTAACCCCGGAAGAGTCAATCAAGACTCAGTATTATTTGGGGAGTGATATCATTATGGTTCTCGATGAATGTCCTCCAGGAGGAAGCTCTCGAGAATATATCAAGGCCTCCCTGGAGCTTACCACCCGTTGGGCTCGGCGATGTCGAGCAGAACTCGACCGACTCTGTGAAGCTGATGGTCGAGCCAAAGATGATCGACCACTCTTGTTTGGGATTGTCCAAGGAGGAATCTATGAAGATTTGCGCAAAGAATCTCTCCGGCAGTTGGAAGAAATTGGATTTGATGGATATGCCATTGGTGGAGTATCTGTGGGTGAGTCTCGGGCAGATGTCTTGAAGGTGATCAAATGGATTGCGCCGCTGCTTCCTGAAGATAAACCGCGATACCTTATGGGACTCGGAAAGCCCGAAGAAATTGCCTATGCCGCCAGCCTGGGGGTAGATATGTTTGATTGTGTGATTCCAACTCGGGAGGCTCGACATGGGTCGGTCTTTGTTTGGAATAGTGCTGATAAAGAGGGGGACGTGCATCGCTATTTGGATGCTCTCGAAGAATCAAGCAAGACAGCAACACTTCCGAACGAGTCATTCTTTCATGTCTATAAAGCCGGAAATGCTACGTATGCCAAAGATGCCCAACCAATTGACCCGTATGCTGAGTGGGAGGGATCAAAAGAGTATACCCGAGCCTATATGCGACACATGTTCAAAGTGGGAGAGCAAATGGCTTTGGAATATTTCTCTCGGCACAACCTCCACTTCTATTTGGAGATGATGCAGTATATTCGATCATACACCGCCAAAAACTAACATAACACGCTATGTCATATCTTGTCTTTGATATCGAAACCGTAGGAGACTCTTGGGAAACACTTGATTCCGGAACCCAGGAATACCTTTTGAAATATGCTGAGACTCCAGAGGAGCAGGACACAGTCAAGCAAACCTTGGGGTTTCATCCGCTTACTGGGCAGATCGTTGCTATTGGACTGTATGATCCAGAAAAAGACATTAAAAGTGTCTATTTTCAAGCTCCTGGAGCTGATCTTCCTGAGAAATACGAACAAAATGGGATTCATTATTTGGTAGGATCTGAGCAACAAATCTTGGAAAAATTCTGGGCAACGGTTCGAAAATATCAGACATTTGTGACCTTTAATGGACGGGAGTTTGACTGTCCATATGTTCTGATGCGATCGGCAATTCACCGAGTAGCACCAACTCGAAACCTTATGCCGTATCGGTATTCTGACAAGGAGCACGTCGACCTTTTGGATCAACTTACCTTTTATCGAGCGACCAGAAAGTTTAACTTGGACTATTACTGTAAACGGTTTGGTATTGTCAGTCCCAAAGAAGAAGGTGTAACAGGGCTCATGGTTCCGGAAATGTATGCAGAAGGAAAGTACCACGAAATTGCTGAATATTGTATGCGAGATGTAGTGGCAACTGGAGAATTGCTCCAAATTTGGAGAGATTACTTGAAAACATCTTAGTATGAAATACGACGTATCAATAGTTATCCTTGCCTGGAATAATCGCTCTGATGTAGAGCAGTGTGTGAATTCTATTTTTGCAGGAACGCAGTGCCTGTATCAGCTCATTGTTGTGGATAATGGCTCAACCGATGATACTCCGAAGTATCTGGAAGAACTTCAAAAAAACTGGAAGGGAGAGAATACGCTGACTGTCATTTTGAATGAATCTAACCTTGGCTACGCTGCCGGAAACAACGTCGCTTTGGACTCGCTCGAAGGGAAGTATACGCTCTTTTTAAATCAAGATATTGTAGTTCAAGATAATGCAATTGACCAGTTGGTATCCTGGATGGAGTCTCATCAAGGATACGGAGCAATTGCTCCTCAGCTTCGGTACTCTGATGGCCGAATCCAACCAAGTTGTCGGAAGCTTCCCACGCCGGGCAAGATGGTCAAAAACTATTTGAAATTGTCTTGGGATGATTCTCAACAGTTTGATCATACCCAAAGTCAGGACTGTGAACAACCTATGGCCTCGGCGATCATGCTTCCAACAGAGCTTATCAAAGAGATTGGTGGCTTTGACGTTCACCCCGACTACTGGCTCTTCTTTAATGATGTTGATTTATCCAAGCAAGTCTTCGAACGAGGATATAAGACCTATTTTTTGGCTGAGGCAGTCATGGAACACCATCACGGGGCAAGTACCAAAAAGCTCGTCAACACCAAACGTCTTACCTATTGGCACAAGGGGATGATCCGTTACTTTGATAAATGGTACGTATCCGGACCATTGGGAAGACTTCTTTTGTACATGGGGGCAGTGATTTCATTTTGTGCTCTGTGGGTGCGGGAGGTCCTCCGTGGGGTGTTGAAACTCCGTCGATAATGCTATACTAAACACCAGATATAACAGATACTAGATATGAAAATTGCCGTACATGGATCTCACCTGTGTCAGGAGCGAGAAGATGGGAGTCAAAATTACATGATCAATCTATTTCGGAATATTGCCGCAATAGACCAAGACAACGAGTATGATTTTTACTATTCCAAAGATTCTTGCAAACAAGTAGAGGGGAAGCAGTTCAATCACATCACTCATAAAGCTCCGCTTGCTTGGACTCAGCGGGTATTTCCGAGTCTGTTACGACGCGACAAGCCGGACTTGTTGTTCATGCCGATTCAGATGCTTCCTTTCTTGAAGCCATTTCAGCAAAAGTCGGTGGTGACCATTCATGATCTTGCCTTTCTCTTTTATCCGAAAACTTTTCGGGCAAAAGATGTTATTTTGCATCGGTTGTATGTTCGCCAGGCAATAACCCGAGCTGACCATTTGATTGCAATCACCCAGGCAACCAAAGACGACATTGTGAACATCTACAAGGTTCCCGAAGAGAAGGTTTCGGTCGTTTATCATGGGATTGATCACGACCGATTCCGGGCTCCACAGGAACCAGATCAAGAAGCGATTCAAGCAGTCAAAGAGAAATACAACATCACCAAACCGTATCTCATGTACGTAGGAAATGTTCAGCCACGAAAGAATGTTCAGGGACTGATTCGAGCCTTTGATGCTATGAAAAAGGAGGGGCGAGATGACTATCAATTGGTCATCGCGGGAGCAAATGCTTGGCTGGTAGATGAAATTATGAAAGATGTTGGCGATGTGCTCTCAGATGATATAATATTTACAGGCCGATTCGCAGATGAAGAGTTGCCACCATTATTATGGGGAGCGACTGTATTTGCCCTCCCAAGTTTCTACGAAGGATTTGGACTTCCAATTCTGGAGGCTGCTGCCTGTGGTACGCCGGTACTGGTAGCAGACACTCCATCCATGGTAGAAGTTGGGGGAGAGGCCACCGTATCATTTGACCCGCATGATATCTTTGACATCAAGCGTAAAGTCGAGATGGTGTTAGATGATCCTGAGTTACGAGAGACAATGATTGAAAAAGGATACGCCCGAGCCAAAGAATTTTCGTGGGAGCGATGTGCCAAAGAAACAACTACAATCTTGAACCGTATAGGACATGAAGCAAAAAAATAAATTGGGCCGATTCTTTACCGAATGGACCTGGAAAAAAGGAATTATTGTAACTATTATTTCGATTCTTGTTATTGGACTGGGAGTGTTTTTGTATGTGGCAAATCGCGTAAACAATACACTGGGTGATATTACGGGAGAACGACAGTCTATTTTTCGAACTGCTCGATCTTTGTTACCAGGTACTGGAAATGAACTGGCAAATACCGATGGTCAGACCAATATTGTTGTTGCAGCAATGCGAGGAAAAGATGATCCCAATGGTGGACTATTAGCAGACTCTGTAATTATTCTTTCGTTGGATAAGGACACTTCTCAAGCTGCCATGATTTCTATTCCCCGTGATCTTCGGGTACAGATCCCCGGAGAGTCTCCCTACATGAAACTCAACGCTACCCACGCTGTTGGATACGAGCGCGGAGAAGGAATTGAGACCGTGATGGCAGTGTTAGAGGATATCTCTGGTGTGGATATGCACTACGGAGTGACCGTTGACTTTGAGGCCTTTACCGGTATTATCGATGCCCTTGGCGGAGTCACCGTAAATGTAGGTCAAGATTTCTGGGATCCAAACTATGAAGGTGGAATTAATGTCACTGCTGGACCAACCTACATGGACAGCGAAACAGCCAAGAGATATGTTTGGGCACGTATGACCTCGAACGATTTTGATCGATCTAGGCGACAACGAGAAGTTATCAATGCTATGAAAGACAAAGCTATGCAACAAGGCGCTTTGTCAAACCCAGTCTTTTTACTGAATGTTCTCGACTCACTCGGTGATCACGTTACTACAACTATGTCAGTTGATGAGATGAAAGCTGCTTTGACAACCCTTTCTGAAATGAATTTGAACGCAATTATTGAAAAGGGGTATGATACCGACCCAGCAGGACCATTTACCTCAACTACTGATCCAACTCTTGGATATATCATTATTCCTCGGGGAGGAACGTGGGCTCCGTTCCAAGCAGATATTCAGGCAATTTTTGACACGGCTGCTGAGGAATCTGAATTTAATACAGAATCAAACACTACTCTTTAAATCATTCATTCATGAAGCCTGCCAATACTGTTTCTATCACTCTGGTAAATTACGACACGAAAGACTTGGCTCTGCATTGCCTGAAAAAAATTTATGATGCAGAAATTTCAGTTCCTTTCCAGATTGTCTTTGTTGACAACAAGTCGGCCTCAAGTGAAGAGACGGTAGAGGCTGTAGCCGAACAATTCCCAGAAGTAGTGTTACTCCCACAAGAGGAAAATCTCGGCTACACCAAGGGACTCAATGTTGCTGTCGAGGCCTCTGATGCTGAATATATTTTCAATATCAATTCAGACGCGGTTCTGGAAAAGGGTGCAATTGAGAAGATGATTCAGTACATGCAGGAGCACCCAGAGATCGGAATCCTTGGGCCACAACTTCTGAACTTCGATGGATCAATTCAGGAATCTGCATACAAATTCTTGACGCTTGAAATCGCAATCTATCGACGGACTATTCTTGGTCGACTTCCGTTTGCTCAAAAGAAGTTGGCTGACTTTACCATGAAGAATTGGGACCACAATACCATCAAAGAAGTAGACTGGATTTTGGGCGCTGCAATCATGTTCCGGAAGGATCGTTCCGCAGAAGTTGGACACCTTGATGAGGATATGTATTTGTACCTTTCTGACACCTATTTTGCTTGGCAAATGTGGGAAAAGGGCTACACGGTCGTCTACTATCCGGAAGTAAAACTCTATCACTATCATCGGAAATCAAGTCGAGATCAATTTTTTCTCAAGAAATTATTCTTTAATCGAGCCTACCGAATCCATATCAAAGATGGAATTGAATACTTCAAAAAAATCTGGGGCAAAGAGAATCCACACATAACTAACTCGTAATACCACGCTATGAAACATTTTCGACTCGTCATTTGGGCCTTACTCTTAGCAGCTACCTTTGTTTCAGGAGGAGTCTTTTTTTCGGGATACTCAGAATCCTTTACCCAGGAACAGAGTTCGATTTCACTTCCATTTCTTGACACTACTACCGAAGCAAGTATCGAACAGGTATCTGAGTTTCTCGGTGAAGAATTTTACTATGACGAACGGTTAGAGGATCAGACCAAACTCGACATTGGGGCTGTCAAAGGACTGGTGAGTGCCTTGGATGATCCGTATACGGTGTTTTATTCCGAAGAGGAATACTCTGAGTTTCAAGAAAGCCTTGCGGGGACATTCGAAGGAATCGGAGCTGAGATTGGTATTCGAGAAGAGCAGTTGATTGTTGTTTCTCCATTGGCAGATTCCCCAGCAGAAGAGGCAGGATTGCTTCCTCAAGATCAAATTTTGGCTATCGATGGTGAGTCTACAGTCGGATTAACCGTAGAAGAAGCTGTGATCAAAAT
>CAJXTH010000004.1 GCA_913060955.1 uncultured bacterium
GCTTGCGAGTACCGGATACCAAAAAATGGTAAGCCCGCTTACCGAAAAAGAGTCTCTCTTTACCAAGAGTATGCTCGAGAGTTTGCACATTTTGGATAAGAAAAGTTTGTTTACCGTTCGAAAAAAGAACAAAGAGTCTTTGGTTATTAGCGCTCCGGGACCGGTCAGTTTGATCCGAACTGCTCTAGAACAAAGTCTGGTCAGCGAAGATATGCCAGCCAAATTGTATCACTATGGAATGGCGCTGGTGGATGAGGATAATGACGAGGCTACAGATCCAAAGCAATTCCATGTGTTCAAAGTGGAATGCATCGGAGATGGTGCTCCGGTTCGTGACGCAGAGATTATTTTGACTGCCTACCGAATTTTGGAAGATCTTGGTCTGAAGAACTTGATGGTAACCATTAACAGCTTGGGAACTAAGGCTTCTCGGCTAGAATATTATAACGAGCTCTGTACTCGAGCAGGAAAGCGGTTTGCAAATTTGTGTGAGCGGTACGCTTCTGACCCAATTCAGTTATTTTCTGAGCTGCAGGCTCAGAGTACCGAGATGAATATCGCCCTTCCGTTTATTGTTGATCATCTTGATGATACCTCGGCTGCACATTTTAAAGTGGTGTTAGAGTTCCTGGATACGCTCGAAGTTCCGTATGAAATGGACCCAACGATGCGCGGATCACTCGGGTTTAACGAGAGCGTTTACTTTGAGATTGTCTCACAGGACAACCCCGATGTGGTTTTGGTTCGAGGAGGACGCCATGATTCGATCTTTGATGAGCTTGGAGGAGAGGGAGAGCACACTGGATCAGTGGGAATGGAAATTTATGTAGATACTGTGCTTGCTCCAATTTGGAAAGCAAAACAGGTCAAAGCTTCCAAAGAAAATCCTCATGTGTTTGTTGCTTCTATCGGACAAGAAGGACAAAAAACTGCTCTGAAAATTTTGTCTCAGATTCAGAAAAAAGGACTCGGTGTAAAAGAAAGTTTTGGAATCCAAAGTCTCAAACAACAGTTGTCCAAAGCAAAGAAGGTGAACGCTCCCGTAACCTTGATTATTGGGCGTAAAGAAGCCATTGATGGGACAGTGATTCTTCGGGATCGATTTAGCGATAACCAAGAAACAGTTCCTCTTGATCGACTGCTTTCTGTCATCGAAGAGAAACTTGCCTCTGACAAAGAAGAATAGGAGTCGGGTTGTTGCAATCTTCTTGCCTGTGTGATACTATGTCAACAAATCCGTACAAAGATTAGCTTTGTATTGACTAAGAAAGGAGGTTATCACATGGTAGAAGTACGACGACGAGAGAAAGAAAGCGTTGAAGCAATGATTCGACGATTTACCCGACGGCTCCAACAGAGCGAGGTTCTTTCTGACGCTCGATCTTCACGATTCCTTACCAAGAGCCCATCAAAGTCCAAGCAGCGAAACTCTGCTATCAAGCGACAACAATTCTTGAAGGAAAAAGATAAGCTTGTCAAAATGGGAAAAGTCCGATCAGACTATCGACTCCCAAACAAGTACAAGTTGAAGATCAAAGAAGCAATCCGATAAGGATTCTGAAAAAGAGATCGATTGTCGGTCTCTTTTTTGTTTGAACATGCAGATTTGGCGAACTTACAAGGCGTCATCTATCTACTTGTCATTCCCAACCCGATTGGGAATCTTATAGTAAGTGACAGTAGTCTCTGAACAAGATTCCGAGTCGGCGCCCTCGCCGGCATTGTAGCGGAACGCTTGCTGTTCCATTTCGTAGCGGCGACCTCTGTATTATACAGCCTCGTTCCTCCACAAATCTTTCCAAATATGCTAGTCTATAAGCAGATTTTGTAATAATACGACACTTATGGCATCAGAACTACAACAGCAGATCAAAAAAGATATGATCGTGGCAATGAAAGAAAAAAATGAGCTGGGAAAGCAAGTGCTCCGAATGGTGAGCGCAGAAATCCGAAATGCTGAAATCGACAAGCCCGGGCATGAGCTTACTGACGAGGATGTAATGAAGGTCCTTATGCGATTGGAAAAGCAGCGAAAAGATTCTATCAAGCAGTACCAGGAAGGTGGGCGAGAGGATTTGGCCGAAGCAGAACAAGCAGAACTGGCAGTAATTGGGCAATATCTTCCTGAGAAACTTTCTGACGAGGAAGTAGCAGCTATTGTACACAAGGTTATTGCTGAGTCTGATTCCAAAGACTTTGGAACTGTTATGAAAGCGGTCATGACTGAAGTCAAAGGACAGGCCGATGGAAACCAAGTTCGACAGTTGGTACAAGCCAAACTCGCCTAAGGTATGCAACTGGAGTTTGCAAATCAGACGAGCAATCCTGATCACAAAGAGATATTTGAGCTTTGTGTTGAGGTTGTCTCGTCTTTGGCAGAGCCAGTTTTTCAGGATACAGAAGTATCTATTGTCTTAGTCTCTGAAGCTGAGATCCAGCGACTCAACCGGGAATATCGTGATAAAGATGCTGTTACGGATGTGCTTTCGTTCCCACTCTGGGCCGAGAGATCCGAACTCTTTCCGGGAAGTTCGCTTGGAGAAATTGTTATATGTTATAATAAGGCATATGAACAAGCACACCACCTTGGGCATAGCCTTGAATACGAATTGTGCTCGCTCGGTGTGCATGGCCTATGGCATATCATGGGCTACGATCATATTTCTGATGAAGATTTTGAGCAAATGAATGCAAAGGAGAAGGAATCGCTCCTGTTGATAACCCAAAAGGTCTCGTTTTCCTAAGGGCAGAAATGTGATACGATAAATATAAATAAAACAGAAACGATCTCCATGACGAAAGAACCTCTTGTTGTAGGACTCGATGTCGGAACAGCAGTCACGAAGTTTGCCGTCGCCAAGCGACTCCGCCCGGACAAAGAACCGGCTATTATTGCTTTGGGAACCGCTTCTACCGAGGGGCTTCGCCGTGGAGTAGTAGTAGATATTCAAGATGCTACCCGAAGTATCGTGATTGCTCATGAGTCGGCTGCCAAAATGATCGAAGATGACGTTCATGAGGTGATTGTCGGACTCAATGGATCTCATCTTTCGTGTCATCATACGTTGGGAAAAGTTGCCGTTTCTCGGGCCGATGGGGAAGTAACCGAAGAGGATATTGCACGAGTATTTACCAACGCAAACCCAGGTCCGAGTGGTCAAAACAAAACCATTTTGGATGTCGTTCCTAAGACCTTTGTCCTGGATGAAGAGTCGGGAATCAAGAATCCAGTTGGAATGAATGGAATCAAGCTTGAGCTTGAGGCTCTTGTGATCGAGGGGAGTTCCTCACCGGTAAAAAATGTCGAAAAATGTGTTCATGAAGCGGGACTTCAGATCGAACGAGAAGTTGTTGGAGCCCTTGCTGCCTCAGAGTCGGTACTTACCAAAAAGCAAAAAGACCTGGGTGTAATGATGCTTGATATTGGAGCAGGCACCACTTCCATGGCAGTTTATGAAGAAGGTCGCTTGATTCATGTGGCGGTAATCCCAATTGGAGCAGGACACATCACCAACGATATTGCGATTGGTATGCGGACTTCGATTGAGGTTGCCGAAAAGGTGAAACTCAAATATGGAGCTGCCTCTGAAGATGAGCTGGATGGTGAAGGAAATCTTCAGATTGACCTGTCCAAAGTCAGTCCAGAGGAAGTTGGAGTATTTCCAGTATCCTATGTTGCGGCTATTATTGAGGCCCGCCTCAAAGAGATTTATGATTATGTCTTACAAGAGCTTAAGTCAATTGAGCGAGAAGGACTTCTTCCGGCTGGTGCAGTATTAGTCGGTGGTGGAGCCAATTTGCGAGGAATTGTCGAAATGTCCAAGCGAGAACTTCGGCTTCCAGTCAAAATTGGTATCCCTCAAGGAGTAGAGGGAAGTATTGCTGATGTGGATAACCCGACATACGCTACCATGGTTGGACTGGTATTATCTGGATTTGATGAGACGGGAGATGAAGATCTTGGAGTTGCTCCTGGAGGAGATTCTGGTTCATCTGGTGGGATCGGAGATATGCTCAAAGGAATGATCAAAACCTTTTTGCCTGAATAATTATTTGCGAATTTGACCAGCCAGCACCCGACCGAAGTAGAGCGTATAGGCGTGTAAAATCATTTCAATAGAAACATGGTGAAGAGCCATGATTTCTTGTGGTTGTCGTGAGTCTCCGTCACGGAATCCGTATGAGTCCCCAATAATAGTATAAAAGGGTTCTGGAAGAGCTTGAGATAGCTCCATGATGTCTTCTAGGTACAAAGAGGTCGGATTGGTATGGATATGGTGGCTCAAGTCATGGAGATACTCTTCGGTTGACTCCAAAAGCGCCATGAAAAACTCCATGTCAAAGTCATACATCCGGTCCTTGGGAGAGGTTTGTAAGATTTCCCAGGCAGTATGCAAAAGTTTGAGGGATAGATAATCCTGGATTTCTGAATCAGAGGTGATTCGGATGACGTATTCCTTGAGAAATGGTCGGACAATATAGGCGAGTTCTTCGGTGTTGGTAAATATCTGCTCTTCTTCGGGAGCAATATACGGGATCATCATAGAGAGTTTGCGGACTATTCTTGGAGTATTGTACCACGGTTTGGAGCAATCAAAAAACTCCCGGTTTTACCCGAGAGGTTTTTTGTGGTTGTCATCCTCAGCTTGACTGAGGATCCCGTGATCGACAGCGTTGTTGGCTGACAAGATTCCCGATCACAGTCGGGAATGACAGATATAGATCGTGTAACAGACTTCCGTCTGTCCAAATGCCTATCCTCGTTTGATAAAGGTGTAGGCTGTTCCAAAGGCTCCGTTTCGTCCTGTTCGTCCAATTCGGTGGATGTATTCATCGTACGAAGTTGGCTCGTCCAGGTTGATAACGTGAGTAATGTCATCGATGTCGATTCCTCGAGCAGCTACGTTGGTTGCTACCAAGACTTCGATCTTAGACTTTCGGAAGAGGTCAATGATCCGCTTTCGAACGTTTTGTCGCTTGTCTCCATGAATAGCGTCAGCTCGGAATCCTTTCTTTCGAAGAATATCCTGTACCATGTCAGCGTATCGCTTGGTTTCAACAAAGATGATTGCTTTTTCGAGTTCCTCTGACTTCAGGATGTCTTCGAGTTTATCGATTTTTTCCTCTGAGTGAGAATAGTCAATAATGCTCTGGACTACCTGGGTAGTTGGCTTGTTGTTGGCAAGTTTCACTACGTCATACGACTCAGTCAGAGACTGTACGATCTTTTCTACGGTAGGGTTCTGGGTTGCAGAGAAGAACAGTGACTGTCGAGGAGATCCTAGGTGAGAGAAGATGAACTTCACGTCATCGATGAATCCCATGTCGAACATTCGGTCTACCTCGTCTACTACAATGTTGTGGTAGAATGCAGCATCCAGTTTTCCTCGCTTGATAAGGTCGTTGATTCGTCCCGGAGTTCCGATCAGAATATCTACTCCCTTTTCAATCTGCCAGATTTGTCGCCCAATAGACTCTCCACCGATCATAAGGCCGGTGTAAAGCTTGGTTCCGGGAAGAAGTGATCGCGCCTCTTTCTCGATTTGCTGTGCAAGTTCTCGAGTAGGAGCAATGATCATCAGTCGCTCACCAGGGTTCAAAAGCATTTTTTGAACCATAGGGATCAAAAAGGCTCCCGTTTTTCCCGATCCAGTTGCAGAGATTCCCAACATATCCTCTCCTCGAGCGATAATAGGGTATGACTTCTCCTGGATTTCGGTTGTTCGCTCATATCCCTTTTTAGCAAGGTTCTGAGCAAGCATTGGGTTCAAGTTCAATTCAGAGTACAAAGCTCCAACGTAGGCTGGCTTGGTATCTTTCTCTTCTTTTTGGACAGGTTGGCTAACAAAGAGAGATCGGTCTAATCGCTTTGGTGCTTTCGCTTGCGATCGTCGCCGGCCTCGATATCCGCCGTTTGAACGACCCCCTCGGTACGATGGCCGAGAAGATCCTCGACGAGATGAGTCTCGCCGACTTCCATATGATTGTGACATGTGTCGGTAATTATCAATAATGTGTACCGACCATTCTCCACGGGCTCGACTGCCCAACAAAATACTCAGTACATGAGTTCAAGAAACGAGAAACGTTCATTGAAGCCTTACACTAGCATACTTTGTTCAAAAAGTAAAGGATTGAGGGCTTATACGGTAAGGCTCAACCCAGTAATCTGTTCAAGTTTCCATCGGTATTCATCAATATCAGTTAATGGATCTTCACTCACAAGAAGTTGCATGACCATAGACATCTGATCAATATTAAAGCCAAATTCATTTTGAGCTTGCTCATCCCAAATACGAACAATATCAGGAGTATCTTCTGGAATTGTCCGAGAGTTGTAGAAATCAAGTTTTTGCCAGGTGCTTGATGATCTTGCAGTTACAAAGTCAACCGAACGAAGTTTTGCATTCGGGTAGTTTTTCATGATTATTTCAAGGTCCTCTAGTGTTTTGGGAGTATCTTGATAGAAGTTCTTGCTCTGAGGATATCCATTCTCTCGATATACAATTTGCATTTCGTAGATCTCAATTTCTGGATTTTCCCACAATGGGACCAGATTTTGGTACTGAACAACAAAGTCATAACTTGCTCCACCAGTATTCCAGCTTATGGTTTCATCATAGAAGTGTTTCACCCGAATCTCATTTGACTCAAGATCTATTGTCTGAGTCTCAATCTGAGTGATTTGGTATGCCTGGGAGGTATATATTCCCATACTCCAGAGAGACCAGGCAGAGATGATACTCAAAAAAACAATTCCAAGAGCGCGGACTATACGAGATCTTGATACGTTATTGAGAATATTGTATCCACCAAATACCAGTAGGCTTCCTATACTGGGAAAAACATACCAAATAGGGGGAATGGGAATTGATAAGTTTTGATAGGTGACAATTTGTTGAAAGAGAAATAATCCAATAGGAATAAATAGTAATCCAAAGATTCCCATGGCTCGAGCAACCCAACGAAATGAATTCTGCATATAAATGAAAAAGAGAGTATATACCACGAATATACTCTCTCTTCTTCAAATAGTCAAGAATGGCTTATTTGAAGAGTTCCTCAGGACTCATGCTGGTGAGCTCTTGCCAGGTTTTCTCTGGATGCTGTTCTCGGTAGCGTTTTACTAGCCAATATCCCAGGCTGTATCCGAGCCACATCGGGTAATCATCAGAGCCGTAGAAAATTCCATCGTAGGCTTCTCCAGAATCAAGTTCAGGGAGTACTTTTGGAATCCACTTATCGACTTGATCTTCCTTAATTGCTACCGCCCAAGGGGCATGAGGCCCACCCAAGAGTTCTTCTCGAAAGTGCTCGGCAAGTCCTTCAGCTTGGATTCCGGTTTTGACAGTATCAAAGTTGTGGTAATTCCAGTATTGGCTATGGTGGTACTCATGAGCCACAGTATAGGCGAGAGATTCTTCCCAGTTTGGATGAGTTGGGTTCAGGAATAGTTGAAAAACGTTCTTATCTCCAGAAAATCCTCCTACTCCGTCCATGTAGTCAAGATCAAATTGATCATAGCCTGGATAGATAAATACATGAAGAGTATTTTTCCATGGCATAGTCTGGTAACAATGTGTGAGTGTATCTTCTACAATTAAACTAATTTTTCCTCTATCAAAGGTGTGGGGAGTAGGAATATCATTAACTGAGACAATTTTAAATCTAAGATTTTGTCGAAGATACTTTCGTGTGTCCCAACCAGCAAAGCCAGTTTCAGTTTCTGGAGTATTCTCAACACACCAATCAAGGATTTGGTTGCGAGTAGTTAAAGACTGCGGTGGCAGTACAAAGTGTAATTCAAATTGCATATCAAAAAGTTAGGTAAAAGAGGTCAGATTTTGATGGATGCAATTACTTGTACATGATTTTACAAAATGATAAGTATTCTCACTGTACCGGGTCAGAAAATATTTGTCAATTATCTGAAGAGATACTCTCTCGATCTGTCATTCCCGACGACGATCGGGAATCTCGTGAAAGTACCGCGAGATCCTCAATCAACCACCTTCGGTCGTTAAAAGTTGAGGATGACACTGAAATCTAAAAATATCCTTCTTTTCTCAGGAGTTCTCGTTTGACAGACTCTCCACCTCGATTATACGGGCCTAGAGATCCATCTGCTCGGATGACTCGGTGGCAGGGGATGGTCGGATCGAAATTTTGAGACATGAGAGTTCCTACTGCTCGCGCAGCTCCTGGATAGCCAGCTGCCTCGGCAACTTGCCCATAGGATAGTACCGACCCTTTGGGAATAGCTCGGACAACTCGGTGAACTGCTTGTTGAAATTCTGTTGGCTTCTTCATAGATTTTGATTGTATCAAATCAGAGGGATATTTGGTATTATGAAGCCAGATAATACTCTAGAATATGAAACCCCAAATTGTCAGCAGATTTCAAGGAAGGTTAGAAGACATCATTGTTCAAAATGCGCAAACCCAAACGTTGGTAGTATCTCCGGAGACTCACGTCATGCTCGATCGTATTTGGGAAGAGCTTCAAAAGAAAGCTGAGGAAGAAGGGCGAAACCTTTGGGATGGTCAAAGCCTGCGCTTGGATCATTTTGAGGAAAAAGATGGCAAATTGTATCTGGATCTGAGTCATATTTGGTTCAAGGATCGGTATGGACTTGAAGTTGCAATGCGGATAGACGAGTGTCCCACTCCACCTGAACGAAGCCAGGGAATTGCGGTTGGAGCAGTAGTCAAAACATCTGATGATTGGTATGTATTTGGTCTTCAGAGCCAAAAGACTATGAGTTCAAGTAAACATGCTTTTCTGGGTGGACTTGCTGAGGATCTCGAGCTCAACTCTGGACAAGGACTCTACCAAGAAATGCTCCGTGAAGTTCGGGAAGAATCAGGGATTTTGGAAGAAGATATTGAGTCGAGTTCACTGATGGGAATTCTTCAAAATCAGGTATCTGGGTATATTGTTCCTTTTGAGGTAACTTTGAAGATTACTCGTGAGGAAGTATACCAAAGATTTCAACATGATTCTGATACGGAACACGCTGATTTGGTATTTGTTTCACCCGAAGATCTCCCGGATTTTCTGGAGGAAATGGGAAGTTGGAAACCCTTGATATTGGATCTTATGGAGAATAACTAGAGTTAGTTCTATAAGGTGACAGTTGGGGATAACATTCCCGTTCCCGAAAAACCTTTGGATAGGGTAGAGTGGATTGCTCGGGAACACGTTGAGCAATATATGAGTTATAAGAATCTGAAAGAGTATTGGCTTGAGAAAGTTTGTAAATAAGTATTGACAAAAATAGGGGTTTGTGGTAAAAAGGTACAGACCTAACGTGCAGTTGCACAAGGAGAACTTTCAATGTTTAGTAAAAAATGGGTTAGATTCTTAGCTGTTGGATTAATTGGATTGATCGCTGCAATCTCTATGCATATCATTAATCCGAGCCAAGTCTCAGCAAATGAATCAGTAACCACGACTCCTGAGGGTTCTTGTACTCTCACAGCTGGCCAATACTCCTATGGAGGAGGGGCAGGATTCATGTTTGTTAATGTTCACTTCCACACGTCTGGAAGCGAGCGTATTGTTGAAATGGTTGTTCCGCCAGAATACATTGTCTGTCAGATCAACCAAGCTTTGAATTCTCCCTCAGGTGTAGATGGACTATTCATTACCGCGATGAACCATCCCAACCCGTTGTTCGCTAAGTCTATAGTTCAGTGGCTCTTCCTGCAGACTTATGAGAAAATGAGTCACCCTGAAAGAATACGATATATCGATATCTTTCACAGCCAGCAGGATACCTATACTCAGCACTTGGTCCCATTGTGGTCCTTGTACACAGGTGAAGGAGCGTTTAGTTCCAGTGAACTCCTGAACGATAGTAATGACATACATCTTCCGTTAGAAGGGGATCAGACTGCACCTACAATCCCTAACAACGAGACATTACACCTCAACTTGTAGATGAAAATCTACGTTCATCAAACAAGCTCCTTAGTAACACTATACTAGGGAGTTTTTATTTTCTTTGCATTGGCTCCGAGCTTTTTAACTTCCGGAGGGAGTCAAGTCCACACGAAAAGCCCACTGGGCTTTTCTCTACGATCCCAATAAAAAACATCCTCTCCTAAAGGAAAGGGTGTTTTTCATGTGGGGGTAGGTGGACTTGAACCACCGACCTGGCGCTTATAAGACGCCCGCTCTTACCGCCTGAGCTATACCCCCGTTTGGTACCCCTTGATTATATCATTTGGGGTACCGGTGGTCTATTTGTCGTCAGATTTTGTGCCCTTGTCAGAAGAATTGGTTTCTTCTGATTCAGGTACTTTTCCGTCCATGATCTGGACAAACTCTTCTCGTTCGATAGTTTCTCGCTCGACAAGTGCTTCGGCTAGTCGATCAAGTTCTTCTCGATGGGTGTTCAAGATATCTTTACAGGTCTCGAGGGCCTGGTGGATGATGCCTTGGACTTCTGAGTCTACTTGTTCGAGGGTTTTTTGGCTGTAGGTTGGGGTTTCTCCGGTTCGGTTGCTTGGATAGTCTGAGATGTGGATTGGTCCAAGTTTACTCATTCCATAGTACCGCACGTAGTATTCGGCGATTTGGGTGAGTTTTTGGATGTCGTTGGATGCTCCAGTGGTCATCTCTCCAAAGATCATCTGCTCGGCGGTGTATCCTCCCAGAGCTACGGCCATGTCAGCTTCGAATTCTGATCGACTTTGGAGTCGTCGGTCTTCAGTTGGGAGTTTGAGGGTGTATCCTCCGGCTCGTCCTCGAGCGATGATGGTGACTTTTTGGACGGGGTCTGAGTGTTCCAAAAAGTGTGCAGCGATTGCGTGTCCTGCTTCGTGGTAGGCGACAATCTTCTTTTCTTTCTCGGTGATTACTCGACTTCGTCGTTCTGGTCCCATCATGACTTTGTCGATTGACTCGAGGATGTCATCTTCGGAGATAGACTTCTTGTTCTGTCGGGCGGCAAAGATTGCGGCTTCGTTTAACAAGTTTTGGAGATCGGCTCCAGAAAATCCTGGTGTTCGCTCGGCAATTTTTCGGAGTGAGACAGATTTCTTGAGAGGTTTTCCCTTGGCGTGAACCGCAAGGATTTGTTCCCGTTCTTTGATATCCGGAAGATCAAGGGTTACCTGTCGGTCAAATCGTCCGGGTCGTCGGAGAGCGCTATCCAGTACGTCTGGTCGGTTGGTGGCGGCAAGAACGATGAGTCCTTTGTTTGGCTCAAATCCGTCCATTTCTACTAGGATTTGGTTCAAGGTTTGTTCTCGTTCGTCGTTTCCTCCACCGACTCCAGATCCTCGGGCTCGTCCTACTGCGTCGAGCTCGTCAATAAAGATGAGGGCTGGAGAATTTTTCTCGGCTGTTTTGAACAGGTCTCGGATTCGGCTGGCTCCAACTCCGACGAACATTTCTACGAATTCTGATCCAGAGGTGTAGAAGAATGGTACTTCGGCTTCGCTGGCTACTGCTCGGGCGAGGAGGGTTTTTCCGGTTCCGGGTGGACCGATGAGGAGGACTCCTTTCGGGATTTTGGCTCCAATTTCGGTGAATTTGGTCGGGTTTTTGAGGAATTCTACGATTTCATAGAGTTCTTCTTTGGCCTCTTTGAGTCCGGCAACGTCTTTGAAGGTGAGTCTCTTTTCTTTATCTTTGTCTGGCATGATCATTCGGGCCATCGACTTTCCAAAGGTGAGCGCTTGGGCCGATCCCTTCTGGGCTTGTCGAGATAGAAGCCAAATGATAAACCCAACGACAAGGACGGGCGCAATAATTTGGACCAAAAGGGCAGTTACCACGGCTCGTCCTTGATTGTTGTTGACTTCGATTTGAAGATTTTGGATGGTTTCTTCTGATACTCCGAAGTTTGTCAGAAGTTCAGTAAATGAGGTAGAGGGTTCTTTTTCCGCTACGAGCTCACTTCCATCCTCGAGAGTAGCAGTCACTTGGCTGTCTTCGACGACAACGTTGGTGACTTGCTCTTCTCGGACGTTGCTTACGATCTCAGAAAAGGCTACAGTCTGTGCTCCAGATTCTCCTTGGCTAACAATGTATCCAAAGATCAGGATGATTGCCAGGATGGAGAGAAGTCCAGATAGAATATTTTTTGTGAATGTTTTCATGTAACCTTTTGAGTCAATTCGTGTAGATCTTGCTTAGGCAAGGGCGAGGCTGATTCGGTGATCGTCTGCTTCGACGGAGAGGATTTTGAATTCTCCTTTGGCTCCTTCGGTCAGGGTCACGTATTTTGCCTTGTCTTTCTCAATTTCTGAGTTGTGGATGAGTCCTCGGATTTCTCCTTCGAGTTGTACGAAGATTCCGAAGTGGTTTGTCTTAACGACTTCTCCTTCTACCACTTGTTCTGGCTTGAATTTCTTAGCGATTGTTTGCCATGGGTCTTCCAGAAGGTTTTTGATAGATAGAGAGATCTTTCCGTTGGATACGTCAATAACTTGTGCTTTGACTTTGTCTCCTTCTTTGTAGAGGTCTCGTGGGTTTTCTACCAACTGCCAGGATAGCTCAGAGATATGAACCAATCCTTCGATTTTCTGTCCGTCTGATCCAAACTTGATGAATACTCCAAAGTCGACAACTCCAGTAACTTCTCCTTCGACGATGTCTCCCTTTTCGTAGCTGTTGATGATGTCGAGCTCTTCGGCTTTTCGGGCGACTTTTTCGGATACGATCAGTTTGTGCTCTTCTCGGTCAACTGTAATGATAGCTACGTTAAAGGTGTCACCAATGTAGTCTTGAAGTCGAGAGAGAATCTTTGACTTGTCTCCACCGTCGACACGTGGGTAGTGGTCGTAGGCCAACTGAGATACCGGAAGGAATCCTCCAATTCCGTTGATTTTGACCAAAAGTCCTCCTTTGTTGGCGTCAAGGATTTTGACATCCACTGACTCGGAAGCTTCTTTCTTGGCGTAGAGATCTTCCCATACAGCATCTTCTGCAGCTGCTCGTAGAGAAAGTTCAATATATCCGTCTTCAGTGTTTACTGAGATAACGGTAGCGGTTACTTCATCTCCTTTTGCAAGAGTTTTGACTGTTCCAAATCCGTCGTTGAGCTCCTCTCCAAGTACGATTCCAGTTCCGATAGGACCAAGATCGATGTAGAGGGCGTTGGTTCCAAGTTCCAAGACTGTTCCTTGGATATCTTCTCCCACAACGGGGACTTGTACAGGGTGCTCTTGGAGGAGAGCCTCCATTGTTGATTTAGTAGTTGAGGTACTCATGTGATGAGTGGTTAGCTTATATAGTGTAAGAGGAACAAAAAATCCGCTTAGACTTGAGTCATATTCTAGCCTATTTGAGCGGATTTTGCAAGGTTTTAGATGGCTTTATGTGCCTTCATCCATTCGGTGAGAGGAAGCGCGGCGGTGTCTTTGTCAGAAAGGGTCAGATCTTCTTCTGAAATACCGTATTTTTCAAGCGTTTCCAGGAAGGATGGTTTGATCTCGGGACTACTCCAAAGAATACTTGATTCTGCATCTTTGTCGTATCCATAATCTACCCGGTATTGGAAAATTGTATCGTCTTCGAGTGTCACAAATCCATGAGCAAATCCTTTGGGAACCAGGAGGTATTCTGGAGTCTCGGGAGAAAGTTCAAAGGCCGAGACTTTCAGATAGTCCGGACTGTCTGGTCGGAGATCGATGACTACGTCGAGGGCTTTTCCATAGAGCACGCGAACCAGTTTGGTTTGAGCTGAAGCTTCTTTTTGGAGGTGCATCCCTCGGAGGACTCCTTTGATACTCTGGGAAACATTTTCTTGCACCCAGTTGTCGTCGGCCTCAATGGGACTGAGTGCTAAATATCCTCGATGATCACCAAATTTGGCGTAGGGGATGGTCTGGAGTGTGGTTTTGTCCATATCTGTCTTGGTTAGTGTTCGTTCAAAAATAGTATAGCAAAGTGGAAGTATATATTTAAGTATATACTTGTTGAGTGTGTCATTCTGAATTTTTAACGACCGAAGGTGGTAGTTTCAGAATCTTGGAAATTAATATGAGAAAGACACTCTATTATGAGTAGTGAGGTCGGAGTCAGTGTCGGTTGGGCAGGAGGGCTAAAAAAGTGTACACACTTTTTTGTGGGGTCAGGAGGGCTCGCCTTTCGGTAACTTTCCTGACAGAAACTTCCTCCAGGCGGGACTCGCGTGTTTCGCCTTGGACTTTGTCCAAACTCACACTGGCTCCGTCCTTCGAGCCCTCACGCACTGTCCACAATTTGTGGGGCAGAATGAATAATTTCCTCCATAATAAAAGCACCAGTCAAATGACTGGTGCTTTTATGCCGAAAGGGGTCGGGAAAACTGTAGTTTTCCCGTGGCGGAAATCCCAAAACCGAGGGGTTTTGGAAAAAACTGTGTACAGTTTTTTGTGGGCGCAGGAGGGCTCGAACCTCCGACCAAAAGATTAAGAGTCTTCTGCTCTACCAACTGAGCTATGCGCCCGGAATTGTGAAAATACAGTACTATTATACTGATTCTGGGCTGGATTGCAAGTCTTTTTTGACAAATTCTGGATTGCCGGATACTGTTGTCTGTAGTATAATCAGTGCAACTGCAAAATGAAAATAAATCTACAATCATGGCCAAACATGTTGAATTGGTAGTAACTATCGGAGGTAAGGCGGGACAGGGAGTCTTGTCTGCGGGAACCTTTCTTGAATCTGTTTTCCATGAGATGGGGTTGTATACCTTTGCCTGGAGCGATTATCCGAGTCTTATTAAAGGGGGGCACAATGTAATGTCTATTCGAGTTTCAACTAAGCCTGTAGCCGCTCCGCAACATGGAATTGATGTGTTGGTCGCCCTGGATGCTCCTACAATCGATATTCATGAAGCAGAGATGAAGCGAGGAAGTGTTTGTGTATATGATGCAAGCTCGATCAAGCTTGACTTGAGTGCGAAGCCAACTGCTGGTCAGCGATTTCATGCCGTAGCTGTTCCTTTGGGAGAGATTTCTCGATCGATTGATAAATCTACTATGTATACCAATACTGCTGCGATCGGAGCAGTACACGTTGTGTTGGGTATTTCTACCAAAACCTTTGAAAAGGCCTTGAAAGCCAAGTATGCGAAAAAATCTCAGTCAATTGTAGATAATAATATCGAAGCAGTAACCAAGGCGGTCAAACACGTGGAGATGAACTTTGATCGGGTGAAGACCGTGCCAGAATTATCCGAGATGACGAAGCCAGATCATATTATTCTCAATGGAGCGCATGCTTTTGCCTACGGAGCGGTCAAAGCTGGGGTGAAGTTTACGGCTGCTTATCCGATGACACCAGCTACGCCTACGTTTGATATGCTTATGAAACTTGCTCCAGAGTACAAGATTGCGGCTAAGCAGGCTGAGGATGAGATTTCAGCGATTTGTATGACAGTGGGTGCTTCCTATGCTGGAGCTCGGGCTATGACTATGACTTCCGGAGGAGGATTCTCTCTCATGGTAGAGGCTCTGGGACTGTCGGGAATTACCGAGACGCCGTTGGTGGTCATGAATGCAATGCGAGGAGGTCCCAGTACGGGGCTTCCAACCAA
This sequence comes from uncultured bacterium, assembly GCA_913060955.1. GTDB lineage: Bacteria > Patescibacteriota > Minisyncoccia > SW-4-49-11 > SW-4-49-11 > CAJXTH01. Next base: position 15,537 of record CAJXTH010000004.1, read on the forward strand.
GACAGAACAGTCAGATCTGCGGTTTGTAGTTCATTCCTCACAGGGAGAGTTTCCACGGG
>CAJXTH010000005.1 GCA_913060955.1 uncultured bacterium
TACTAGTTCTGCTTTTGTCATTTGGCTACACCTCCTTTCATAATTTCCGTTCTTGTGTTCGACCTATTTTGTATAAGGATTTTATTTGGCTTAATCTTAAGCTTTTTTTATCCTTTCTAGTATCATAATGCCTTACGGGCTGGTTGTAAAGGGCTGTTGTTAGCGGGCATAGTCAATTATCCGGGTTTCTCGGATCAATGTTACCTTGATTTCTCCCGGATAATTGAGCTCTTCTTCGATCCGCATTGCGATGTCTCGAGCTAGTTTTTTGGCTTCTAAATCAGAAACTCGGTACGGAGTAACAAAGACTCGAATCTCTCGACCTGCGTTAATCGCATAGGTTCGATCTACCCCATCAAATCGGTTACTAATTGCCTCGAGTTCTCCCAGTCGTTTGATATAGTTATCCACAGAATCTCGACGAGCTCCTGGTCGGGACGCTGACAGCGCATCAGCAACCTGAACAATCCGAGATTCAATCGTCTCGTACGGGTATTCTTCGTGGTGAGACTGCATGGCCTGGATTACTTCGTGTTTGACCTTGTATTTGTCCAGTAGGGTTCGTCCAATTTCGACGTGAGTTCCCTCAACCTCATGATCAAGGGCTTTTCCCACGTCGTGAAAGAGTCCTCCCATCTTGGCAATTTGGACGTTTGCTCCCAGTTCGGCGGCAATTGCTCCTGCGAGATGCGCAACCTCAATGGAGTGCATTAAGACATTTTGCCCGTAACTCGTTCTGAATCGAAGCCGTCCCAAAATAAAGGTAAGTTTTGGATCTATTCCGGTAATTCCAGTATCATACAGTGCCGCTTCTCCAGCTTCCTTGATCTTTTGGTTGATAGATTCTTTGGCTTTGGCTACAAATTCTTCGATTCGGGCTGGTTGGATCCGTCCGTCTTCGATCAGTCGTTCAATTGCCAGTTTCGCAATATTGCGTCTGATTGGATCGAAACAAGAAAGCACGATACTGTCTGGAGTATCATCGATAATGACCTGTACTCCCGTAAGGTTTTCCAAAGTTCGGATATTTCGTCCTTCTTTTCCAATAATTTTTCCTTTGACTTCATCGGAAGGCAAGGCTACGTTCGATGTGGTAAACTCAGCTGCTTGCTCCTGAGAATAGCGTTGCATGGCAAGGACCATGATGTTTTTGGCTTTTTCCACCAAGTGATCTTTCCGAGCTCCTTCGAGACGTTCAATTTGATCCATCAGGTCAGTTTGAGACTGATCCTCGACGTCGTCCATAAGGGCTTTTTTGGCCTCTTCCTGACTCATGTTGGCCACTTCCTGGAGCTTTTCAAGCTTCTCAGATTTCATGGCTTCCACGTCTTGGTACAGCTGCTTTACTTTGTCAGCTTTTATACGAAGCTCAGCCCGATCTTGTTCGAATTCCTGGATTCGTCGCTCAAGATCCTTTTCCCGCTTAATAGTGGTTTCTTCCAAAAGTGAGGCACTTTTGCGGATTTCTGTTGCCTCTGTTCGGGCTTTTTCTACAATATGCTCGGCGTCAGCCTCAGCATCTTTCCGGAGTTTTTTGAGTTCCTGCTCGTGTTCTTCGGTTCGTGATTGGATTTTGGATTCGATGGAGTGAGTTCGTTTTTTGGCAATCAGTATTCTGCTGCCATACCCTGCCGCTCCACCGGTCCCCAACGCCAAAATCAACCACAAAATTGAGGTCGGTGTCATAGGTAAGATTCTTATTGTGTGTCGTAATCATTCTTCAGTCAAAACAGTCGTTGTACTTTTAGAATACCACAATTTTAGGGATGTGATAACACAGCCGCTAGTTCATAACCCCACTTCCAATCAAGACATCATCCTGATACAGGACCAAAAACTGTCCTTGGGTTACTGCTCGCTGGGGTTCATCAAAAATAACACGAAGTCGAGATGGATCATCAGTTGCTTCGACTGTACAGGGGACATCTTTACTTCGGTATCGAATTTTGGCCCCAAACTGTGCCGGAAGTTGAGGTCGTTCCATTGTCCAAGATAGCTCATTGATTTCCACCGACTCTGAGAATAATTGATCCGGATGAATGCCCTTGGCAACAATAAGTTGATTGGTTTCTTGATTTTTCTCGATTACAAAATATGGAATTCCTCCACCAATTCCCAAGCCTTTTCGCTGACCAATGGTATAAAAGTAGAGTCCCCGATGAGATCCCAGTACTTCCCCATCTTCGTTGACAATTTCTCCGGGGTTTTCGCCTACGAAGGCTTCAATAAAGGCGTTGACGTCAATTTCCCCGACAAAGCAAATTCCCTGGCTATCTGGTTTTTCGGCATTTGGGAGGCCAATTTCTTGAGCTATTCGCCGTACTTCTGACTTTTCGAGTTCCCCGACCGGAAAGAGCGTATGAGAGAGCTCATGTTGGCCCAAAGTATTTAAAAAGTAGGACTGATCCTTGGTCTGATCAATACCTTTTTTGAGTTGAAAGACTCCATCAACTGCTGTCACTCGAGCATAATGCCCGGTAGCGATTTTGTCGGCTCCAAGAGAAAGACACTTATCCAAAAAGACTTTGAATTTAATTTCTTTGTTACACATCACGTCAGGATTGGGTGTCCGACCTCGTTCGATCTCAGCTACAAAATATTCAATCACTCGATTCCGGTATTCTTGCTCAAAGTCAAAGGTATACAGGGGAATTCCCAAGTGAGCGGCAGCTTGCCTGGCGTCTTCGAAGTCTGCTTGAGCGGAACAGGGAAACGAAAAGGTCCCTCGTCGGGTTTCAAGATTTCCCGACCAGTTCTTCATGTAGACTCCTACAACTCGGTCCCCTTGCTCCATGAGGAGATGAGCCGAAACCGATGAGTCTACTCCACCGGACATTCCTACAAATACTGTTTGCATGTGGCGCGCTTAATCAGGGCCAATTATAGCAAAGTTAGGCTTCTTTTTCTAGGTCCTCAAGTCCTTTCTGAATATTTTCAACCATTGTTTGCTTTTGTTCGGCAAGTTCTTCTTTGAGCTTCATGATCTCTTCTTCAAACAACTGGGTAAGATGCGGAACTTCATCTTGTAAGAAGGTCATTACTTGTTCTGGGTCGCCTTCTTGAATGTAGCTATCCAGTAATTCAGACTTCTCCGGGGGAAGGTCATCGTAGGCTCGATTGAGGACGCGGACTTCGAGAATTTGTTCGACTTCTGTTGCCAGCTGTTCTTGCCCCTCTTCGGGAAGATCTCCCAGTTCGAGGATGTTAATAAGGTTTGTGTGGTATTCAGTCATGAGTTACAGGTTAGATTTGATTGATGCGGCGATTGACTGGTTGAATTGTACCATAGAACTTGCCCCAACTGCTCGGGAAAGCTCCATCCAAAATACTTGTGTACTCGGGCGACCTTTTGCGTCTACCAAAAGGCGTGGAATGTCTTTTGCTGTGGATATGTTTTTGCTGGCAAGTACCTGTCGAGCTCGCTCTGTAATGGGAGATTGGTTGGACCTATCCATAATCGCAGAGAATAACCATTCACGTCCTGCCTTCGTGTTGAGGATATAATAATCCAAAGCTTGCTTGGCTAAATTAGCGTTATAGGTATAGGGGGCAAATAATTGAGCGATATGAGCTTCTACAGCTTCAAGAGGTTTGGATCCTCGTTCTATCATGATAGTGTCTCGAGCACCTTCTAGGGCGTCCAAGAGGACCTCTGGATCTGTGTACTCTGGAGTTTTAGGTGCAGATAATGATTCAATAAAATCAACCAGCCCACTGAGCTCTCCAGGAGCTAAGAACTGAGCAAGATGCGTGGCTTGCTCGGAGGTCATATTTTTGGGAGATTCAAGCTTAAATGATTCAATAGAAGCTTTCCCTTCTTGAGTTTGAGAAGCCAATTCCCATACTGTTTGTTTTCCAACATCTGTCTCTAGATAGCTGGTAACGACTTCTGATACAGCTGCATCATCCTCTCCCGCTCCTAATTCTTCGGCAACCTCTCCCCAGAGAGTTTCTCCGGGATCGAGTACATCAAGGTCCGTTGGCTGATACTCTGAAACTGAGACTCCAACCGCTGATTCAGATTCTGTAGATTGAATCGGTTCTAATTCTGCTTCGGCATCAAAGGTGATCATAACGTTGCCTACTTCTGGATGACTTCTGAGGTACCATTCTTGTCGATCACGGGACCAATTTTCGACAAAAGAAACCGTATCGGGATTGAGTCGTATGATAAACGAGGCATCAAAAAGTTCCTGTTCTGGCTGATACTCAGCAACAATCAGATGCGGAAATTGCCTAAACTGAACAAAGTCTTCAGCAGAAACCGGACTGGTCGTGGTGATAGGTACCGATTGTCCCTCAAGGGTAAGGGAAACAAGATTTCCCTGAGAATCTACCTCAATCTTTTGAGATTTCTGGAGTGTTTCGAGAAATTCATCAACTGATTCAGCATGTGTAGATTGATACCGAAATTCTTGCAGATCAACTATTCTACTCGATTGTGTACGAGCAAACCGATCTAAGACCTTCCAGGCGTTGGCTTCTAAGGAGGCATGGTTGAGAGGCTCATCAGACTCCAAAAATTCCTGGATGGCAATTTGAGCATCCATCTGAGCTCTGACAGACTGTTTCGTCTGAGGAATAGGAGAGCTCACCACTTCCCAGCCGCTACTTACTGTGTCAGCCTGGACGTGATCTCCAGTTGTGTGTACTTCACTCATGCGAAGATAGTTTTATTTTTCGATTTGTTTTATTGTAGCACGGCTGATTCGTGCTTGGCAAAATTAGTCTGCTTTCCGAGGGGCGATCACTGCCCACGGGGTTTTGAGGATAATAATCAGATCAAGCATCAGGCTCCAATTTTCGATATAGAAGGTATCATAAAGCACTTCTTCGTCAAAGGTTAGATCAGAGCGACCATTTACTTGTGCCATTCCCGTGATACCAGGTTTAATTGTAAGAACTTTTTTGTGGTGTTTTTCGTACTTGGCGACTTCTCGTGGCTGATGTGGTCGCGGACCTACAACACTCATATTTCCAACTAGAACGTTCCAGAATTGTGGAAGCTCATCAATACTGGTCTTACGAATAAATTTTCCAACTCGAGTTACCCGAGGATCGTCTTTAATTTTGTTTACTGGGCCTTGTTTGATTCCCTTTTCTGCCAGCAGCTTTTGTTCGAGGGCAATTGTCTCTGGATTTTTCTCATCAGTACACAGTTCGGTATACATACTTCGGAATTTAAATACCTCAAACTCTCGATTCTTTGGTCCAACTCGGATTGATTTATAAAAAATTGGTCCTTTGGAGTCAAGCTTGATAGCAATAGCGGTCAAAATATATACCGGTGAAAAGATCACTAAAAATAGTCCCGCAAAGGTAATGTCAAAGGCTCGCTTGAGGATACTCCCCCAACCTTCCAAGGTTGTTCGTTTCACCCGAAATAACATCACTCCGGCTAGTGTCCGGACGTCTACCTTTCCGTAGGTATCAAACAGGTTCGGGATATATTGAAAATCCAACTTATACTCGTCACAGAACTCATTGATTTCCATCTGAGTTTGAGGATCGATTTTGGAATTGGTAAGGATAACCTCATCAATTTTTCGCTCGGTGGCAAGAGTCTGAAAGGTTTTCAGGTCAAAGGATTCTGTAGTATGAACTACCTGATATCCAAGGCCTGGATTCCCTTGAAAGGCTTCCAACAAGATATCTCCCGAGGAATCTCCAAGGATGATTGCAGCGCGATGAAGTCCCAGTCGATACCGCTGAACGAGGAATGTTTGAAGAGCTCGGATGAGGAGCCGTCCCAGAAAAACCGTTCCAATCGAAATTGTCCACAAAGCAACGAATAGGAATCGAGATAAGAATAGCTCCCAGTCAATTGGAGCAAAGAAGTAGAATAAGATGATAATCAAAATCGCCGTTGAGATAGCGTTAAAGATTCGGTAAAACTCGGTAACCACTCCTCGAGTCACTTTCATAGCATAGAGCCCGGAAAGCGCCGAGATAAGTATCGTGAGTCCAGCAAATGCGAGCACTAAGATTCGGTAATCTTCTACTCGGATTGCAGCTCCCAATGGTCGAATTTCCTGAACGGTGGTTGATACTCGAATCGAGTAAGCTAAGAATCCTGCTACCAATACCGCGAGAAAGTCTACTGGTAGGCGAAGCGCACTTAATGATAGCTCAAATTTATTCATACTGTTGATATTAGAGTCGATACTAAGAGGGTCGATAAGCCGGATTCTGTCGAGAACAGTCATCTATCTGGACGTCTTGTTACCAAGAGCGCTCATTGCGGCACTTCTGCGGCAAGCGCAGACACGGCCTTGCACCTGGTAGGGTTTGTCTCTTTTCACCTTAGATGGACGGGCGCCCAAATGTTTCGTTTCTGCGACACTATCCCTATCCTCGCGGACGACGGGTGTTACCCGCTACCAGTATCCACATAGAGTGGATGGTGTCCGGACTTTCCTCCCAATAGGGCGACTGTCTAACCCTCTTAGTGCCTTTATTATACGAAAAAAGTACCAAAACCCCAAGCCCTAAACATGACGTTTCATATCGAGCACCTTCATCTGAAGTTCTCGCTTGTCTCCCCACTCGTTGACATCGAGTTGAAATACGACATCGACAACGTCATTTTCAAAGAGATCTTTGGCAAGATAGGCTAACGAAAATCCAATTCCCTTAAAGGTTACCGGAAGCCCCAGTTGTTCTTCTGACTGAAATGTAACCTGTAAGTGTGTCTTTTCTTTTCCGACAGTTCGCAGTGACTGGATAGTCATATTTTCAATCAGAAAGACTGGAGTTGGATTTCCCATCCCGTAGGGAGCCAATTTTCCAATCAGATCATAGGTTTGCCAGTCGACTTCTGAGGCTTTCATCAAAGCATCTACCCGAATTCGTGGCACTAACATATCCAAGGTAAGATCACGTTCAGCTTTTTCTTGGAGTCGTCGTTTGATCTCGGCAATATTTTCATCCCGAAAGGACATTCCTGCGGCCTGAGCATGTCCTCCTCCAGCTTCCAGAATTGGTCGCATCTCATGGATTGCTTTTGCAAGATCGAATCCTTTGATACTTCTTCCGGAAGATACATTGATATGGGGTTTCTTTTGATACAAAATTACCGGCCGGTAATATTTGTCCATTAACCGACTTGCAACAATCCCAAGGACACCAGCTGGCCAGTTCTCATCTCCCTCAAAAATGATTCGGGTTTGTTCGAGACTTTGCGGATGGGCCAGCAACCGATCTTCGACAGCCTGAAACACATCTTCGGTCATTTGCTTACGCTCGTCATTGAGAGCATTGAGGGTGTTTGCGAGTTCCTCGGCTTTGGCTTGAGACTTTTCTTGGAACAGTTTAATCGCGTGATTTGCGTGCGCAATTCGCCCTGCGGAGTTAATCCGTGGAGCAATCTGAAATCCGACGGAGTACACACTGATCTGTGTTTCATTCTTCCCGTCTCGGGATTCTTCCACAACTTCTGGTGTAATTCCAGCTGCCTGGATCAACGATTTGAGCCCAATGTTTTTTGTCTTTGCCAATACGTATAACCCATACTTTACGATGACCCGATTTTCCCCCACTAGTGGAACCATATCTCCGATTGTTCCAATTGCAGCAAAGTCAAGAAACCACTTTTCGAACCCTTCTGGAACGAGATGGTTGTATCCCCGGAATCGCAATTCTTTGATCAGAGCTGTGGCTGTCTTAAAGGAAAGTCCGGCTCCACATAAATCTTTGAACGGATATGAATCTCCCGTTCGCTTTGGAATAATAAGAGCATAGGCCGGAGGCATCTCAGGAGGCACAGAGTGATGATCAATGACAATCACATCAATTCCCTGATCTTGCAAGGCTTTGATCTGAAGTTTTGAGGTGACTCCACAATCAATAGTTATTACCAGTCCTGGATTTGATTTCAACACATACTGAATAGACTCATCGTTGAGGCCATACCCTTCTTTGGATCGATCGGGGATAAAGACGTCCAGCTCTTCTTCGGGGACATCATTTACTGATCCCACAATTCCGGCTGTAGCGGTAGCATTGAGGGTTTGATGAACCTTGGTAATTGCCTGATACATGATGGTAGATCCACTTACTCCGTCGGCATCATAATCCCCAAAGATCAAGATCTTTTCTTTTCCCGAGACTGCCTTGAAGATTCTTTCCACTGCCTTTCGCATATCCTTGATTAGGAAAGGGTCTAGGAGATCTGCATAATCTGGATTGAGAAAATTATCAATCTCATTACGATCGGTCATTCCCCGATCCGTTAGCAGCTGAACGATAACTTCGGGTAGTTCCGGGAAGTTAAGGAGTTCTGTTGATTCAATTTTCGGGGCAATATCCCAGCGTTTTTCTCCCTGCATAGTTTATGATTGGTTACATCGATCGCAATCGAGTTTGATTGAAAAGGTATAGTGATTGGCATCAGTATTGGCCAAAGTCAGTGTTACTGGAAGTTGTTGTTCTGGATCGCAGTGCTTGCAATCAAGGCCAAAGAAGGACTGTAAAAATGACTGATAATCAGGCCCATCCGGAGCAATTCGTAACTTATACTGATCTCTCTTTGCCAACAACTCAGAACGCATGATATTTACCACGTCATTTGGAGTGGTTTCTCCTCGAATAATAAACTGCCGAACACCGAGCTCATCTGCTCGTTCTTTATCTCCTTGTCGGCCTAAGTGAGAAGAAATCATCACTGGAGTTTTCGATAAGGCAACGTCCTCTTTCATGGACTCAATTAACTTAAATCCATCCATCCGAGGCATAACAATTCCGGTAAATACCAGGTTGATTTTATTTCCATGCAACTTATCAAGTGCGTCCAGTCCATCAACAGCCGTAATCACATCAAACTCATCCTCCATCTCAAGTCGCTCAGAGTACATGTTCCGAGTGAGTTCATCATCGTCTACTACCAGGATTGTATAGGTTTGTTTTTGTGTTTGTTCGGCCATAAGGTTTTGATTAATGAATTATTGTTCTAATTCTCGCTCGATTTCTATCAATCGATTGTACTTAGAAATTCGCTCAGCACGAGAAAGTGCACCTGATTTAATGTACTCACAGGCAGTTGCAACCCCCAGGTCGGCAATAAAGGTATCGCTCGTATCTCCACTTCGGTGAGAAATCATAGTAGTCATACCATTTTTGTGACTCATGGCGATTGCTTGCATAGTCTCAGTGAGAGATCCAATTTGGTTTGGTTTGATCAAGGCCGCGTTACACAATGCTTGGTCAATCGCGGTTTGGATACGTTCTACATTGGTAACCAACAAATCGTCTCCCACTACACGGACGGCGGGGGCAAGAACCTTCATAAACTGAGCCCACGAGTCAAAATCATCTTCTGCAAAGGGATCTTCGATAGAAACAATAGCGTACTCAGATATCCATTGTTGATAGAGCTGAATCATGTCTTCTGTGGAAAGAGTCTCTCCTCCCATGGTGTATACGCCATCCCCATAAAATTCAGTAGCAGCAACGTCTAGCGCCAGAAAAACATTTTCTCCTAAGGTATATCCAGCTGACTCGATTGCTTTTTTGAGGACAACCAGTGCTTCTCCATTCTCCGGAAGTTTTGGAGCGAATCCTCCTTCATCTCCTACAGAAGTTGTGTATCCTTCCGCAGCCAGAATCTTTTTCAGAGAATGATAAATTTCTGAACCTGCTCGGACAACTTCTGCCACACTATCAGCTTGAGGCTGAAGCATAAACTCTTGAACATCGAGACCAGAGTCAGCATGAGCCCCTCCGTTCAATACATTGAAACTTGGCATAGGGAGCCGGAGAGAAACCTCTTCATGAGATTGATAGAGCTCATTGAGATATTGGTACAATGGTTTTTCTTCTGAGACTGCTGCTGCTCGAGCTACAGCCAGGGAAACTGCCAAGATAGCATTTGCCCCAAAGTTTGCTTTGTTCGAAGTCCCGTCCGCTGTAAGCATAGTTTGATCAATTGCAGATTGATCAGAAGCTTCACTTCCGAGTAGCGCTTCTCGAATGGGACCATTAATATTTGCTACTGCTTGCTGAACTCCTTTCCCATGGTAGCGAGTTTCGTCTGCATCTCGGAGTTCAAGTGCTTCATGAACCCCGGTGGAAGCTCCCGAAGGAACATAGGCTTTTCCAACGGATCCATCATCTAATACAACTTGAGCAGCTGGAGTTGGGTTTCCCCGAGAATCCAGTACTTCATATCCTTGGACATCGACAATCGTAGCCATAGTGTTACTTTAGATAAACTGTTTTCTGTATGGTCTGTGTTTTGGTGTTGCCTTTTTCTACCCGAAATTCGAGTGGATTGGGACCTGGATTGAGGTTCAAGGTCACGCGAAACCGGCCATCTGATTCAAGTGTAACGCTCTCACCATTCAAAGTCAACTGAGCTCCTTGATCAATTTCCCCGGAAAGCTCATAGCGGGAAGTCTCTACGTATTCAAAAGAATCAGGAGAATCCAACCGAACTCCAGGATCTCGAGCAAAGGCGTACACCTGGGAGCTAATGTATCCGGCAACAATCAGTACGCTTATCATCGCAAGCCCCCATTTGAGCGTACGGTCAGTGACAGACACCTTGTTGATACGATTCCCCACTGACGACCGCTTGGGAGACTGAAATGTGGCTCGATGCTCTTGTTCATACAGGCTAATCACCGGATAATATTTCAAATCCAAAACATAGCACATCCGTTTCAATGCATCACGCACTTCCGTGTGAGACGGAAGCTTTCGCCACTGTTCTTCCTCTAACGCTTGAACAATACATTCCCGAACAGAAACCTTGGCCGCAAGCTCTTCTCGAGACCAACCATGCTTCATTCGGTACTTTTTCAGTACAAACGAAAGTCTCACCTTAGATGTCTTCTTCTGTGTCGTCGACATGTCCATCACCATAAACTTCTCGGGGTTTTGATCCTTCAGCTGGACCAACAACTCCGGCCATTTCTAATTCGTCCAAGATTCTCCCCGCTCGCGAAAATCCAATTCGGAGCCGTCGCTGAAGGAGTGAAGCTGATCCCTTTCCGGAGGCCAGCACAATTTCTTTGGCTGCATCAAACAACTCATCTCGAGCATCAGGATCATCCATACCTCCTCCCGAACCAAATCCAGCAGGCGTAGAAGAAGCTGTAATTTCCTCCTGATATTCATTTTCACCTTGATTTTTGAGCCACTCTACAACTGCCTTCACTTCCTGCTCCGGAACAAATGGTCCCTGGACACGTTGTGCCTTGGCAAGATCCCCTCCAATAAACAACATATCTCCTCTTCCGAGCAACTTCTCAGCCCCCATGGTATCCAAAACCGTTCGAGAGTCAATCTGCGATGCTACCTGGAAACTAATTCGGGACGGAAGGTTTGCTTTAATCAGTCCCGTAATAACATCCGTAGACGGCCGCTGAGTTGCTAAAATGAGGTGAATCCCGACAGCTCGAGCCATCTGCGCAATCCGAACGATCGCTGCTTCGACCTCTTTTTTGTGAGTAGTCATCAGGTCTGCCAACTCATCGATTACGACCACAATGAACGGCATTGATTCGTATTCGTACTCTTCACCCTCAGATAATTCTGCGGTTTCTTTGGCTACTTTTTCGTTATAGGTAAAGATATTTCGAGAACCAGCGTTAGCTAATACCTCGTACCGGCGTTCCATTTCGGTCACACACCAATTCAGAGCATTCATAGCTTTATCTGGATTCACAATTGCCGGCGTCAACAAATGCGGAATTCCATTATACGTCGAGAGTTCAACTCGCTTTGGATCGACAAACAACAGCTTCAACCGTGACGGAGGGTTTTTATAGAGCATAGAAAGGATCATGGCGTTAAGTCCCATAGACTTTCCGGCTCCGGTTGCTCCCGCAATCAGCAGGTGAGGCATTTTTTCCAATGGAAAGCTAATTACTTTGTTCATAACGTCGCGCCCAAGAGCAAGCGGCAAGTGTGCTTCACTTTGGGTGTATTCCCGAGACTCGAGAATATCTCGAATTCGGACTGTTGCTCGCTTTTCATTCGGAATTTCAACTCCAACATACGACATTCCAGGAATTGGAGCCTCAATTCGAATCGCCTGAGCAGCCAGTGCCAAGGCAAGGTCGCTCTGAAGGGCAGTGATTCGAGAAAGTTTGATACCATTCGATGGCCGAAGCATGTACCGAGTCACCGTTGGACCAACATCCACCTTTCCCATCTCTACCTCGATTCCAAAGGTCGCTAAAGTGCTCTGGATAATCTCGGCGTTCTTTTTCAGATCTCCACTTTTGGGACCATCATCTGGATTTCCCGGCTCAAGCAACTCCACTGTTGGCAAGGCGAAGTTTTCTTCTTTCATCCAGTCTGGAGTCTTTGGTTTCGCTGGTTTGTCCGCCTCCTCAGCCTGGTCTTGAGATTCATTTTGCTCAGCAGCTTCTTCTGCAGATTGTTTAAACATTCGAGATTCCTGCTTTGGCTCATCCTCCATAAGAGCATCAACCTCTGCTCGGGTCATCGGCTGAACTGGTTTCACTGGGGAATCCCCAGTTCCCTTGGGAGCAGCTTCAAATGAGGCATCAAAAGCCTCTCGGATCGATTGCCACACCTGATCAAGATGCAGAGCTTGGTTAAGCCCAACCAACGCTGCAATCCCCATACCGGCTACAAAAACCACTACTGCCCCAGCATATCCCAGAAGTTTTGAAAATGCATAAAAGAGGGCTTGCCCGACAAATCCACCTCCTGCTCCAGACTGAGCTCCAGCAAGTCCGGCCTCAATTGTTTGGAACTGGGTCATATGAATCAATCCCATCAAACAGAGTGAACCAGCAACCAACGCCCCAACGCGAAGATAAAGCTGACTTCGATCTTTTGGCGTTGCCAAAAACAACACCCCAAGACCAATAATCAAAAATGGCACCACATACCGAGCAATACCAAAGCTCACTCCCAGAGCAGCAGCAATCCACTGACCAATAATCCCGGCAGAGCCAAATACGGCAAATGTAGAGACCACTCCAAGCGCAACCACAATCACTCCAACCACTGATCTTTTCACTTCTGGCTTGATCTGATTTTTCTTCTTTTTTGATTTTCGCTTTGCCATGCTCTTAAGAATTATTCTTCATGTTCTGATAATCGTTCACAAACTTCTCCATATCTTCTGAAGAAACCTCGACAAATCCGTCTTTTAATTGCCCTTCTGAATCGATAGGAATCAAGTGCACATGAGCATGAGGGACCTGCATTCCCTCCACAACAACAGCAATTTTTGTCTTGCCAGTAACATTCTTTAGTACGTCTGCGACCTCTCGAACATATTCCCATAACCGACTATACGTGTCGGTATCCAAATCAAACACATAATCTTCTTCGAGATACGGCACTACCAACGTATGACCAGGTTGTCGTGGATTGATATCAAGGAAGGCAAAGAATTCTCCGGAATCATCGAGAATGTACCCAGGAATTTCTCCGGTACGGATTTTAGTAAAAATAGTAGCCATGGTTGTTTGTCTTAGACTGCTTTTATTCTACCAAACCCACAGCATATGACAATGTTAGAGACAGATGTAGTAGTGATCATTCGTCATTCTGAACTTTTAACGACCGTAGGTGGTTGTTTCAGAATCTTTCTACACATCTCCATAGATTATTCTCGTGGAAGCGCAATAGTAAAGGCACTCCCCTTTCCTATACCTTTACTCTCAACCTCGATTGTTCCTTTGTGTTTTTTGACGATTGTCTTGGCCAAATAGAGCCCTAATCCAGTTCCTACTTTGCGAGCCTCTTCGGCATTGGATCCTCGCTCATGAAGTCTAAAAATCTTTTTTTGCTCTCGAACAGGAATTCCAATCCCATCATCTTTTCGTAAAGGATTGCCAACGCCGATAATACCAATAGATGAACCCATTTTCATCTTATTCGTCAACGAACTTTACATCTAAATAATGTGTGCTACATGAAATACATGGATCATAAGCTCGAACAAGCATCTCCAAATTCAACGTGATTTCCTCTTTTGTTTTATCTAATAAATCTGGAGCAAAAACTTCCATGTCTTTTTGAATGTTATTATGATTCTGATTGGTTGGAATCACACAATTAGCTTTCGTGCAAATACCTTCTTTATTATATGTGTAATCATG
>CAJXTH010000006.1 GCA_913060955.1 uncultured bacterium
CTCGCTAAAGTTAGGATCCTCGTTCCACCTCATTCTTGTAATATATCCTCTTCCACCTGGATTTTGCCATTCGAGAGTTCTGGTCTGTATAGTATTATCAAGTGTTTGATGAATTTGAATTAATCGGGATGAATCTGAGATAAAGATTAGAGGTTGCTCAGAAAGTGCCTGCTGATCTTGTACTGGGCCCCAGTTCCATTGATCATACTCAGATCCATATCGCGTTAAACACTTTTGTAACACAGGTGTTTCCAATGTATATTCTTTTTCACTTGATCCACCTCCTCCTGACGTAGGTCCCTCACCGATATTCCTTCCTCCTTTTAGCATTCCCTTTTGGAAACCTAAACACAACTTTTCATTATTAAATTCAGAACTTCCAATTGATACAAGAGTTGGAGTTGTTCCAATTCGATCATTTGATCCTTGATCAAATTCCCAAGTTTGACCATTGTCATATGACACGTTCATTCTATTAAATGAATCAAGAATATTGAACTGATTGGCAACCCATAGACCTCCAAAAGCACTTTCAATTGTTGGAGCTTTATCAGATACAGAGATACCTGTTTCTGGCCATTCAGCTGTATACCAATCCCACCAACCATCATTGACACAGCTCGCCTTTACACTTTTGCTTGAGTTAGTGATAGCCATACAAATTTTGCCATTGTGAGATGTAATGTCAAATCCAATAACTTCTCCAACCCCGACTTCTCGTTCATCTGCCCAAGAATTTCCACCATCCCAAGAGCTTTGCATTTTTATTTCATCTGATACAGTATATCCCAAATATAGACGATTGTTATGTGATTCTATCTTATGATTTTGTGAGCCAAATGGGACATTTGTTAATTCTTGCCAGCCATTGAAATCAACTCCCTGTTCATCATTAAATTTTCCTAAGTAGGTTTTCCCGTCTTTTGATGCAATGATGTAAGTTCTCCACCAGTGAGAAACAGCATCTTGTAATTGATAGTCTTGGGAATTCGGTACGGTAAACCAATCTTTATAGGGATTCACTCCAATCTCATCAGTATCGAAAAAAGCAATACTCGTGAAATCAGGAACCCATGCAGGAGTTTCAGGCTCGTCAGCATCAATATACTGATACGGAGAGAGGAAGTTCAATACAGATCCCATAAAGTTTCTAATTCGGAATCGTTCAAGTACACCTTTTGGGGGTTGAGTATCTTCCAATAATTCTCTTTTGCTTTGCATCTCTTGAACATGCTCTTGAATCAGTTCTGTTGACTCTTTTATATCTTGAATCTCTGGGAGCAAAGATTTTTTCTCCACAAGCTGTTTGATTTCACTCTCCGAATCACTAATTACGCGGACCCTATTGAGAGAAACCTTTTGGAAATCCCGATCTCCAAGTTTTTGAGATACTTCTTGTTTGTCTGATTCAGTGGTGTCTGGAGAGTTTAATAAGTTGATCAAAAGAGATTCCCTTTGTAATCCATACTCAGTATTAACATCATCAACAGTTTGATCTTCGGGCTTAATAAAGGTATCAGTAATCGTTTCGGATCCAATTTTTATTTCAGAAGAAAGTTCAGAATAAGAGTACTCAATACCTTCTAAGAGTTCTTCAATTTCTGGAATTTGTATTCCTTCATCTTTTAATTGCACTTCTGCTACATATTTTTCTATGGGCTGTTCAGCTGCAGATACTACTCCATACTGACTAGGATGAAAAACCACCGCACATAAAGCAGTGGCTACAATACTAAGAAATGCTACTTTTGAGACCCTAGGTAACAATTCCATACTTTTTTGTATTATCCTTATATTTAGTAAATCATACCTTCTTACTTTCGTCTACGTGGTCGCGGTAATAGGTAAAGATTCCTTTCCATTGGTCGATACTGAGGTCGGCTGGTTGGATGGTTGTGGCAAATCGGAAAGTCTTAGCCAGTCGTTTCCATTGTTCGAAAGTAAAGACTTTGGATAAATTTTTGCCCAGGTTTGCTTTTTGGGCGGTGAATCCTTGGTGGACAAATCGCTCATAGTCTGACTTATGTTGCCAGAGTTTGGTGGGAATTTTTGTTGCCCGCAGTAACACTACTTCCACTCCGGGAACAGGAGTAAAGTCTGTGCGTGCAAATGTATGAGGAATATCTGTTAGGTAAAAGCTGTTGAGAATAACGGAGGTATAAGAGGTTTCGGTCTTTCCGACGATTCGTTCGACGGCTTCTTGTTGTCCAAAGATCAGCATTCCTTCTGGTTCGTTGGGTGCAAAAAGTATGTGTTTGATAAGCTGCGAAAAAATCTGAAACGGCGGATTCGAGACAACCCAATAGGGAGTTTTGGGAAGTGAGGTTTTCAAGATATCTTTGGTGAGGATTTCTGCCTCTGGAAGTGTTTCTTGGAGCTCTTTGGCCAGTTCTGGGTCTTTTTCGACAGCCAGTACTGGGTGGGTTTTGACTAATTCTTGGGTAATAATCCCTCGCCCTGGACCAACTTCTACCACTGTGTATTCCGCCGGAATGTCTACTAAACTCAAAATATACCGGATAATGGCCGGATTTTTGACGAAGTTCTGAGAATAGGCTTTGCGATGCTCGCGATCGTAGGTATGCATAGCTAGAATATATCATATCCTGGTGGTTTTTGCTTGCTTGAGAGGTCGAAACAGGATAGTATACGTATATCTAATACTATCTTGTATGAAGCATTCCGACGCCATTTCCCAAGGGGCTCGACTCATTCGTGCTGGAGAGATTGTAGCTTTTCCAACCGAGACTGTGTATGGCCTGGGAGCAGACGCCACCAATCCTATTGCCATCAAAAAGATCTACTCCACCAAAGGACGACCTCAGAATAATCCCCTGATTGCTCACATTTCTGATCGAAAGCAGCTCCAACACTTGGTAACCTCTATCCCCAACAAAGCAGAGCTCCTTATGGATGCTTTCTGGCCTGGACCTCTCACCATTCTGTTTAGAAAACAATCCTCTGTTCCCGAAATTGTTACCGCTGGTCTAGACACTGTTGGAGTCCGGATGCCATCTCACCCGATTGCTCTTGAACTGATTCGCCAGGCAAAGACTCCGATTGTTGCGCCTTCAGCCAATCCATCTGGAAAACCCAGCGGAACCCACCATGATCATATTCAAGACTACTTTGGAGATTCTGTCTTCTGTATTCCGGGAGGGTCCACAGAAATTGGTGTAGAATCAACCGTGATTACTGTTTTGGGAGAACACCCCGTTATACTTCGAGCCGGAGCTATTAGCAAAGAAAACATCGAGCAGGTGTTAGGAGAACCCGTTCAGATGGCTCTCCATACTGATGACATTCCTCTATCGCCGGGAATGAAATACAAACACTACGCTCCCAATGCACCGTTGGAACTCATTTCTCATACCGCAGAGTTTCAAGAACGATTGGATCAAGCCTGTGAAAAATACTCATTTGTCGGTGTACTTGGATCAACTCAATTGATATCCAAGCTCGAGATTCAGGACAACGTCCTTACCCAGACATTGGGTGACCGAAACAATCTTTCGGAAATATCTCGGAACCTATTTGCCCGGCTTCACGCCTTTGATGAAAGCAAAGTAAAAATCATTCTGGCTGAGAGGTTCCCAACCGATGGAATTGGCCAGGCCATTATGGATAAACTCACCCGAGCCTCCGAAGGCTAAGCCTTTGCTTCCGGATACTTGTTTTGATACTCTTCTTCGTTTCCGTACTCCGCAAATCCCTCATGATGCTCCGGGATATGCATTCCTTTCATTCGTGCATGCTGAATCCCACACCAATATTTTTCTGTCTCACCAGCAATCTCCACAGCGTAGGCAAACAACCCATTTACATATCCACAGTACATACAGTTGATTTTTTGAACGGTGTTCAGATACTCAAGTTTATGCCGATCAATCCGAATATATTTTCCTCGCTCTACATACGGGAGTCCATACAATTTAAATCCAATCCGATGATATATCTCGATCGAAAGATCCAAGAATATCGAGGGCATAATCATCCAATAAATAAATGGCATCGATAGTACATGTCGCACGAATCGATTCGGATACAATCTATAATTCATTATAGTTTCAATTATTTGATTGGAAAATTATATCACATAATTTGGGATTCCAACCACTCAGCATGCTCAGCGACTTTAATCCAAAGCTCTTCCTGTTGGAAAAGTTCTAACTGAGCTTCCACACTTCCTAACCTAACGTCATCTTTCAGGTCAGCAATCTTACGCTCAATCTTTTGGAGTTGCTTTTTGGTGTCATAGAGCTCTCGTTGCAACTGTTTTTCCGGTGATTCTTCCTGAGAATTTGACTGCTGTGCTGTGTCTTGCTGTTTGGTCTCAGACTTCTGTGGTGCTTGTCGTTGTTCCAATGACCAAACGTATTCCTGGTATGTTCCTGGATACTTCCGAACAGAACCATTATCCACTTCCCAAATAGTATCTGCCAAAAGATTCACAAAAGTCCGATCATGAGACACAATCAGTACCGTTCCCACAAAATCTTTGAGAGAGCGAGCCATGATCTCTACCGTTTCAACATCCAAATGGTTGGTTGGCTCATCCAAAATCAAGACATCATACCCACCCAAAAACACGTTAGCCAAATTTAACCGAGACTTTTCTCCTCCAGACAATACTGCAATTGGCTTCGTCCAGTCAGCTTCTTGAAACAAGAAACTTCCGAGTGTTGCTTTGACGTGTTCGTCAGAAATATCGTACGAAACTTGGGCCCGAAAGTAATCATACACCTCCTGATCATAAGGAAGCTCTTCCTCCATATGCTGGCCAAAATATCCAATTCGAAGCTTTTGTGCCCACTTGTACTCCCCACCCAACGGCTCTAAAAATCCTGCCAAGGTTTTGGCCAAGGTTGATTTTCCTTGACCATTGTCTCCCAGGATCGCTACTTTGGCTCCTCGTGGTAAATCGAGCGAGATGTTCCCTGCTACTGAGTGATGCGGATATCCAATCATAAGTTTTTCGACTTCCAGAGCCATGCCATTTTTGTGAAAAACAGGAGGTATATACATCCGAACCGTACTATCTGGCACATAGATAGTGTGTTTGGCTGATTCCATTCGGGCGATTTGCTTTTCTTTTGACTTTGCCAGACTTGCCAAGGAAGACTTGGCACCGAACCGATCTACAAAACGCTGAAGCTGGGCTTGTTTTCTGCCCAGCGCCTCGTTGGTTGCCATGGCAAACTCGAGCTGTTCTTGTTTGTACTCCAAGTATTCATCGATCGTTCCCTGATAGGTAATAATCGCTCCTTGATCGACTTCTATGGTCGCTGTTGCTACTCGACGTAAAAATTCGCGATCATGAGTAATGAGCAGAACAGTCCCCGAAAAGTCTCGGATCCAACGTTCCAACAAAAGGATGGTAGACAAATCCAAATAGTTAGTCGGCTCATCAAGTAAAATCACATTGGGATTTGCCAAGATCATAGCCAAGAGTTTTACACGCATTCGGTATCCACCAGAAAGTGACAAAACTTCAACATCCAACCGATCAGCCAATTCAAAGTGATGAGCTTGCTTGGCAATGTCCCAAGAAGGAACGTGAGTCCACCTTTCCAAAAACTCCATCACAGACTCCCCTTCCAAAAAAGGATCTTCTTGAGGGATGTATCCAAGCTGAACCCATGGAGCAATGTCTATTCCTCCATCATCGGCTTCTTCTTGGTCAAGAATGATTCGAAACAAGGTCGACTTCCCCGCTCCGTTCCGACCGATTACTCCGTACACCTGCCCCTCCAAAACAGAGGCCGAGGCCCCCTGAAAAATTTCTTTTAGACCGTAGTGTTTGGTCAAGTTTCCGATATGAATCGCTTCTCGCTTGGGCATGAATACATGGTATAATTTAGATATATACTACCAAAAATACTTAAAATTTCTACGTCTGATATAATAAAGACGTACCTTAACACAACATGAACATCCCCGAGGTAAAAGCAATGCTCCACATTGGTCATCGTGGCCTGAAAGATATCGGACCTGAGAATACCTTAGGAACCTTTGCTCGAGCTTTGGCAGATCCTCGCATCCACGGCATCGAACTCGACGTCCACCGTGTAAAGGACGAGTCAGGAACCCCTTACATTGTCTGCTTTCACGACCTTCGAGTCGGGAGATTGACCGGAGCCAAGAATCGAAAAATCCATAAACTTTCCTTTGAAACTCTGCGAACCTATCGAATCCTGGGTACCGATCAAAAGATCCCAACCTTGGAAGAGGTGCTTTCTCTGATGCAAGGATCTGGAATGATTATTAACATCGAGCTCAAAGGAAAACACTGTGAAGCGGAAGTGGCCCGTCTGATTGAACATTTCGTAGAGCACCATGGATATTCCTACTATCAGTTTGTAGTCTCCAGTTTCTTTATTAACCGTCTGGTAAAATTCCACAAACTCTGTCCAGAAGCTACCATTGCTCCCTTGCGAGGACAACTCCGCTCCCCGCTCAAAGTAGGAAAGCTCAAGAAACTCTGGGCATTTGGGAAACAACAGCTCGTCAAACACAAGTTGTTACGAAAAATCTCGAAAGAGTTTGAACTCGGAAATGCAAAGGTCTTTATCCATGTCCATATTGAGACGGTAAACATAGATCTGGTCAAAGAAGCAGAAGCTCTCCAGATCAAGATTATCGCCTGGGGAGTTCGGAGTGATCGACACTATCGCATCGCTCGCGAAATGGATTTGCATGGAGTCATCCTTGATGATCCAGTACATTGTCCCGAACAATAATAAAACTCGATCCCCAAGTAGTTTCAAGGATCGAGTTTTTCTTATTGAGCGAGTGTTCCAATCTCAAAGGAGGCCAGGATTGATCGAGCTCCACCTGCGTGATTAGGAACCGAAGCAAAGGCAGCTGACCCGTCCTCACCACAGATACTCAGAATTTCTGAGATTCCTCCTGGGTGTCGTGGTACGTATTCAGTAATATCATAGACTGTCCCGTCGATAATGGTCCAACATGACTCCTGAGAATCATTTTCAGCTACCTGAGCTTCTGTATATACCGGAGCACTCTCTTGCTGATCTACATCAGTAGGAGTACCAGTAGGTTCAGATAGCTCGGATACTGAATTTGGCTGACTTGCGACCTCTTCTTCTGGTGCTGTTTGCGTTATTTGGTAGACAAACGCACCTCCAACAAAGAGGAGTGCTACTCCAAATAGTACGATACCTGGTTTCATATTGAGGTTTATTTAGATTTCTTCCTTGATGATATCAAGGATTTGATCCAGACTCAATGATTCTGGAGTAACATCGTGAGCTTCTAACCACGATATACCAAACTGGGGACGTTTCGCTTGAATAGCCTTCAAGACTTCATAACCTACAGTTTCTCGCTGGTACTCATCAACCTGAGAGGCATAGAGTCGAGAAAAGGCAAGCTTAAACATCTCATCTTCCTTCATAAAAGGATACCGAGTTTTCTTCAAGAACGTGAACGCTTCCCGCATTGAGTCATTGAGACTAATCCGAACACTCGGTTTCACATCTTTTTTTGCCATGACGTCGTGCATATAGTTACCTTATGTACTTATAGTATATCACACTTTATTTATTACACTTTGTGTTATTTTTTAACACTATTTGACAATAATGATCATTTTTAGGTATAATGTAGACAGTTACAAATTAATATCAAGACCATGAAGAAGAAAACCTTCCTTCTCTTTGACGTCCTCAAAGGACTCAACGGACTGCTGTTTGGAATTGCAACAATACTCCTTTCTATGCGGTTTGTACTCCGCGTACTAGGAGCTTCCATCACACCCTTTGTTTCTTGGGTGTATGAAACTTCTCAAACACTCTTGTATCCGTTTCGAGGAATCTTTGAGCCCGTAGCATTCCAAGATCCATCGGGATCAGTGCTCGAACTCTCAACGCTTTTTGCTATCCTGATCTATGGAATAGTATACTACGCAATCGAGGCAGCACTCAACTACTTTCAAAAGATTTCTCATGACACAACGTCATAATATCAAACACACGCACTACAATACTATAATTACTACTTACACACTATGAATATTCTACTTGGACTACTTATCGGAGGAATTGCCGGATGGCTTGCTGGACTCATCCGACGCGGTGAAGGATTCGGAATTCTGGGAAACATCGTTGTTGGACTCTTTGGTGGTCTCCTCGGAAGTCTCCTCTTTGGACTGATTGGAATCGAAGACACAAACTTCATTGGAAGCATCATTGTCTCCACCATCGGTGCAATTGTTCTATTAGCTATTATTAACTTCTTCAAAAAATAGCCCTAATTACTCACTCACTGCACCACCTATGAAAAATCAACTATACAAAGCAAAAGATATCATTGGAAACCAAATCATCTCCCGATCTGATGGACGTCAAGTCGGCTCAGTCAGTGACATTGTATATGATGCCGATACCAACAGAGTCGAGTCTCTCGTCCTCAGTGAAGGAGGATGGTTCAGCCAGGCAAAGGTACTGAAACTCTCCAATGTCTCAGATATCGGAGAAGACAGCGTCATGATTGAAACCTCTGACCTTGTCATGACAGAAGATCAATCTCCCCATCATGTTCATGCTCTAATGCATGAGAATGACTCAATCAGACGAAAAGAAGTCGTCACAGAAACCGGCCAAGAGCTTGGATTTGTAACCGATATCTACTTTGACTCAGAAGGAACTGTTCAAAAACTTGAGATCACGCCAAACGTCTGGGACGAAATCACAAACAACAAACAAACCATAAACGCTCAACGACTGGTGACCGTTGGTGAAGACAAAGCTATCATAAAATAAAAAAAATCCCCCTCACTTTATGTGAGGGGTTTTCTGTTAAATCTGAATCTCATAATATTCAGCTTCAGGATCTGGAAACGCGGTGCTTTCGTATGGACGAAGACCCTTGAATTCAAACCCAGAGCGTAACAACACCTTCCCTGATCGTTCATTGCCAGGGCGAACCCAGGCGTAAATGGTCTTGAATCCCGCCTCTCGAGCAATTTCCAGAACCTGATTCAGAGTATTGGTCATATACCCTGGCTCCTTTGCTGAACACCAATATCCAACCTCAGCAGTAGTTCCTTCGATGTTTTTGAGGTTAATTGCCCCAAAGATGTGATCATCTTTCATTAAGGCCCATACGCTGTGCGTTCCACTCATCCAACCATCTCGAGACCATCCAAACCACCATTCAGCATTTGATCGCTCGTATGGATTTCCTCCCAACATCCGTTCAAACAAGATGTTATACACTGCCTCCTCGTTACAGACCGTTACAACATCCTCAATTAGGGTATCCGAACTCAAAAAACATTCATCCAATGGCACAAGTTGGGCTGAATCTCCAGTAGGAAATCGGTCAATCTGATAACTATTTCGTGAAATTTTCATGATGTGTGTTCATTTTCATAAATATACGCCCCTATACTACCATATTGACCAGAAAAGCCAAACTTGGTACAATACGTCAGTACATATATTCGGGGAGTGGCGCAGTGGCTAGCGCACCTGGTTTGGGACCAGGGGGTCGCAGGTTCAAATCCTGTCTCCCCGACACTAATTACAAGCGACCGAGATGGTCGCTTTTGATTTATCTTGAGTTTTGACGTATACTTTATATATCTTGTTTTCTTTTGGTAACATATTTTACACCTGTATCATAGGTTGCCTTTGGCATCATATTGTCCACACTCTCGGATTATTTGAGAACAATACTACAATTTAGCAGACCCCAATGACAGAATCGAAAACCATTCTTATTCTTCCAGCTGTTGCGAATGCAACGAAAGCAGCTGATGACCAACCAGAAATCACGTGCCTTGGAGGATCGTTCTCAGAGATCCAAATTATCTTTTCTCAGAATAGAACCCTAATTACATGGAATAATAAACCGTTAGAATCATTTGACAGTATTTGGCTATCTTCATTTTGGGAATCCCGAGCTATCGCCTACACCATAAAACTCTACCTAGAAGAGCATGATGTGCATCATTCCTGGGTAGAACCGAACAGCTCCAAGTTATCTGATCAGATTCAGTTCCAACAAGCAGGGCTCCCGCTTCCTAAAACCTTTGCTTCCGGATCACGGAACCTCGACACATTCATCGATGATCTTGAGGATCACCTTGGATATCCTCTCGTAGTCAAAGATAACAAAGGCTCTCGAGGGTGTAATTCAAAGTTACTGTGCTCACGAGAAGAGCTTCAAGATTACTTCCCTAAGCTTCCCAAGCATAAGAGATTTCATTTTCAGGAATTCATCCCCAATGACTATGACTGGGGAGTTATGGTAGTAGATTGCAAGGTTGTCTCTGGAGAAAAAAGCTACCACTCCGAAGCTGACTTTCGAAACAATGCCTGCAACGGAGCCCGAGAAGAATTTATTCCGGTAGAAAATATTCCTCAAGATATCCAAACGTTAGCTATTGATGCCTCTGCATCTCTCGATCTTTCCTGGTCACGAGCTGATATTTTGATTGATTCGCGAACGGGACAGCCCTATTTATTGGAAGTCAACCGAACTCCGGGAATCACCAAGGATTCATCCGAAGAAACTGGAGCTCAAGAATTCCTCAAATACCATATTCTGGATTTACCAGAAGCGTGATAGGATAAAGAAAAATAACTTGTACCTATATGGTTCTTGCACATGGTCCAGCTGGATATATTCTCTCCCGCTGTTTACCCACCAGTTGGCAAACAACGCCGATAGTGGGTATGGCAATTCTGGGAAGCATTGCACCAGACTTTGATTTTATTGTAAATATTCTGGGAATCTCTTCTCAGAGTCATCGATTGTTTATTACCCATACTCCCAGTTTTTGGATTATTTCCTGGGTCATTGCGCTACTCATAGCAAAAATCGGGCGAGCTGATGCTCGTCCGGTTCATGCCTTTTTCATGGGAACGGTTCTTCACGTCCTTTTGGATATTCCTACCGGAATCAAAGTTTGGAGTCCGTTTTCTGAACAGTTTGTTGAATTATTCCCTGATCTTTACTTTGGTGTTACGTTGGTTGAGTTTTTGACTCATCCCTACGTAATCGCGGAGGGAGTGATTATCCTAGCGACTATTCTGCTGTGGAGACAACAACACGTTCGGCAGTAAGATCTTTGGTTTCAAGGGCATTTTCTACAACAGAAAGAAAGACTTGGTTACCCGCGACAACATCGTTTTCCGTGATTTCCTCTTCTCGAACTGGCTCTGGAAGCTCAGGGACTTCTCCCGTACCAGAACTCAAAGCCTCGAGATACGCCTGTTCAGCTGCCTGGAATTCTTCGTCACTAAGCTCAACATTTCGTACAAAGACCGTACCGTCCAAATAATCGAGCGTTGCGCGCTCTCCTCCGAGCAAGGTCACTACCAGGGTATTTTGTTCAGTATCGATTTGATCAACGGTAGCAGCAAAAGCAGTAATTGACTCTACCTCGAGACTATTAGGAGCAAGTTGTTCCTGAGCAAATCCATTGCTCAAAAATCCAATTTCTGGTAACGAGTCTGCCCGCTGAAGGAGCATTCCAACCAAGACAGAAATCAAGGCCAGGAGCACCAGCACGAGTACTTTGATAGCAACAGTCCCGAGTCGAATTACGTGAGTGTCATATTTCATATGTTTTTGTATTGAATATTCTTAGTTCTATTGTCTCAATAAGGCTATTTCTTGTCAATTGGCTGAACCTTTATCCCCAATTCCATCAGCTGATCCGTTGAGATTGCAGATGGAGATACCATCATAGGATCTCGCCCATCCCCAGTCTTCGGAAAGGCCATTACTTCTCGGATATTATCCTCTGCCTGCAAAATAGCGACCAATCGATCGAGTCCCCAAGCGATTCCTCCATGAGGTGGAGTTCCTGACTCAAAGGCAGCAAACATATGACCAAAAGCTTCCTCGGCTGATTCTTCGGTAAATCCAATAATTTCCAAGACTTTTTTAAGTGGAGCTACTTGGTGGTTTCGAATACTTCCTCCTCCAATTTCAAATCCGTTGAGAGCGATATCGTACTGAGCAGCTAAAATTTCTCCAATATTATTCTCGTTCATCAAATCCTGCAGGTATTCTGGCTTCGGTGCGGAGAATGGATTATGAGAAAAGGTCCAGGTTCCTTCTTCGGTTTTTTCAAACTGAGGAAAGTCTACCACCCAACAAAAGGCGAGGAGATTGGAATCATCTTTGTCTTCCCGAAGGTCAGGCCGGTCGGATCCGTATTTCTCCATTGCCTCAGCATAACTAATCCGTGGGAACGGAATTTGCTGGATTTTCTTTTCTGGGAAATACGTCTGGACCAACTCAATTAACATCTGTTCATTGAGTGACATGACATCTTCCTCTTCCACAAAAGACATCTCGAGGTCAAGCTGAGTAAACTCCGGCTGCCGATCTTTTCGAGTGTCTTCGTCTCGGAAACATCGCGCTACCTGGAAGTACTTCTCTACCCCAGAGGTCATCAAAAGTTGCTTGTATTGCTGTGGTGACTGTGGCAGCGCATAAAATGTTCCCGGCTGTTTTCGAGACGGAATAACAAAGTCCCGAGCTCCTTCTGGAGTTGATTTGGTCATATATGGAGTTTCCACCTCCCAAAATCCTCGGGCGTCCAAGAAGTCTCGGATAAACTTGATGGTCTTGTGCCGAGCCTGCAAGTTTGCAAGCATTGACTCTCGTCGGAGATCGAGATATCGGTACTGGAGTCGAGATTCTTCATTAATCTCTGACTTTTCTTGGTCAAGAGGAATCACTGGAGTAATCGCTTCGTTCAACACCTTGATCGAGTAGGCCTCCATCTCAATGGTCCCGGTTGGCAAATCCTTATTGACCAATTTCTCTGGCCGAGCCTTTACTAAGCCTCGAAGTTCAATCACCCATTCTGGCCGAATTGCTTTCATGAGTTCCTTGGATTCCTCATCCAGACTTGCGGGTACAAGCACTACTTGAACCTTTGCTGATCGATCGCGCAAATCGACAAAAGAAATCTTTCCGTGATCTCGCTTGGTATCTACCCAACCGGATACGGTTACTTCTGAGCCAGTGTGTGCTGGCGTGTCGATAATCGCAATTCGTTCTGCCATGATAGTTATTCAATTTATATCGCTTCTATACTACCATGACTGAGCTGCTTATCCAAGCTCTTTTTCTATCCTTTCGGTTACTTTGAGAACCTCTGCATTGGCAAGCTCAGCAACCTGGTTCATCGTTATTGATCGTGGTGAAAGTTCCTCCCCTCGAATCCCATACAGCCATCCTCGCAAAATCCGTAACGGAGCACTATGAGAGACAATCGCAATAGACTCTCCTTGGTGGGTAGATTCTAAGTTAGTAAAAACCTCAAGCATTCGATCCAAAACAGCAACATAGGGTTCCATACCATATGAACACTGCTCCCACTGCAAATCATCAAGGGCTATGTGAGACTTCATC
>CAJXTH010000007.1 GCA_913060955.1 uncultured bacterium
CTCAGAGGACCAGATTGTAGAGCTTACAGCCGCCATTGGACTCTTTAATTACATCAACAAATTTAACGATGCGCTTGAAGTTCTGCCAGAGTCTCATTAAAGAATAGGCACCTCAATTATTAGAACAGTTGCTTCAGAAGAGGAAGTGAGAGATATTTCTTCAGACTGTTCTACTTCAATTGCGTCTCGACGAGCGAGGTGCTTTCCGGCTATTTCAGCTGAGCCATCAATGACGATTACAAATACGCCTTGAGCTTGTCCATGAAGGTGATACGTAAGATCTTGCCCGTCGGAAACATGAGCCCAGGATAGCCAGGCATTTTGGTAAATCTGAAGGGTATTGTTCGCCCCGTCTGGGGTTATAAAGGTTCTAATAGTGTTTTGTACAGATTCAAAATCAAAGTTTCGTTCTTCGTACCGAGGAGCTACGTTCATTTGATTCGGTTCGATCCAGATTTGGAAGAGTTCGACGGGGACTTCTGGGTCGTTGTTATATTCAGAGTGAGTAACTCCGGTTCCTGCTGACATCATTTGGACTTCACCGGCTTGGATAGATCCTTCACCACCAGCACTGTCTTTGTGAGAAAGTGTTCCAGAAAAGGGAATGGTGATGATCTCCATATTGGCATGAGAGTGTGGGGGAAATCCGCTAGCGGGTGCGATCCAGTCATCGTTCAAAACTCGAAATGACCCAAAGCCCATCCGATTTGGGTTTTGGTAATAGGCAAAACTAAACGAGTAATTTGTTTTGAGCCAGTCAAAGTCTGCTGAGCCTCTGCTGGAGGCAGGGTAGAGACGGGTAATCATATTTATATATAAATTAAACTATTAGGAATAGTATATCAAACAGATGATCACAAAACAATATTACCGAATAATATTATGCTCTTTGAGGTAGGTGGTAGTGAGAGGAGTTCCCTCTCGAAGATTTTTCCAAGAAACAACATCGCAGACAACGATGTCATGATCTGATTCGGGGATCCAGGTGTGGACCTTTAGGTGAATATATCCGAGACAATCAGTTAAATAGGCGAGATTTTTCTGGTAACTGACGCTTTTTTTGAGGTAGCGATGTTTGTCATACTCAAGTCCCGTTTTTTTTCCGAGAGCCCTTACTAAGTGTGGCTGATGTTCTCCAATAATTTGAAGGAGGCCTTCTCCGGTTCTCTTGAAGTTCTGCCAGGTTTTCGTTCCGTGATATACCCCAACGATAATCCTCTTCGGATCCATGGTTATGGGAGTCACGTAGGTGCAAATATTCATGTTTACGGTGCCATCTACCGTGGTTGAAAGACTGTAGATGGTTTGAGGTACACGGTTCCAGGGGCGAGTTCGGAGTGACATAATGGGAGGTTAATCAAATCGGATTTCTTCAAATGAGAAGGCGTTGTGATTCCAGTTTTCGAGGATGGTGAGTGTCTTTTGGTCTGTTTTGATGTGTTTATAGAGTTCCTCGGATTCCTGAGTTGGAATGGTGGTGTCATTGCGGACGTGATACATGTCTACTGGCACGATAGTTTGACGGGCGTATTGAGCATTATAAAAAATATCCCGACCAAACTCACAGAATGGTCCGTAGGTTCGTTTGCACATGCTATAAATACTGGAAAAGGTGTTGATCAAGATGACCTTCTTGAGGCGCGGGTGGTTTGCCCCTAAATAGATTGCGGGAGAGCCTCCTAATGAGTGTCCCATAACGATAATATTTTCCTCGGCAAACCCCTTGGCTTTGAGGTGCTCGAGTGCACCTTGTGCTGTTTGGTAGACTGAATTTTGGTCCAGGTCACCAGAGGATGTGTGAAATCGAGGATAGGCAGGGGAGAGGACAGATCCTTTGGTCATGAGTTCTGGGAAAAATGAGGGAATCCGTCCAGAATTTCCGTGAAGATAGAGAATAGCAGTTTCTGAATCGGTATTGGGAAAGTACCAGGTATCGATCACTTGTCCGGTGGAAAGGAAGAAATACTCTTGCTGGTAGGGAACGCTGGGAATTACCCCAAAGCTTCGTTCGGTCTTGAATATCAGTCGTTTGGATTGGTTTACTAAAATGAGGGAGATTACAATCCAGACAGACAGCAAGCCAAGCGTAACGAGGAATCCAAACCAGAACATGCGATCGATGATAGTAGTATTCATTACTCTTAGTATATCAGGTTATTTCCAAATTGCCTTGATATGTTTCCAGCCAAGACGTTCTCCGTACAGCAGAATTCCGACTCGATAGATTTTGGCCGAAAGCCAGATAAGTCCAAGCGAGGTAAGGGCAAGAATAGCTAATGATAGTGCAATTTCCCATCCAGGAACTCCAAAGGGAAGTCGAGCCATCATGGTAAGAGGCGAAATAAGTGGAATCATGGATCCCCAAAAGGCAACTCCTGTTTCTGGGTTCATGACAATAGTAAGAGCTGTCATAAATCCGATTACGATAGGTATGATGGCAATTCCAGAAAGCGATTGGACATCTGAGTCGGAGTCGGCACTGGCAGCAATAGCAGAAAAAATTCCGGCATAGGAAAGGATGCCAAAGAAAAGATAGGCAAGAAACAGTGGAATAAGTGTGATCAGGTTAAAGGTTACACTTATTTCTTGGACTTGATTCCAGACAACTTCTACGCTCACCCCGGTACTCTCGGCTCGATCACCAATCAGATACAATAATCCAGGTGTTGCAAGTAATACAAACCCGAGCCAAAGCAGTACCTGGGTCATACCAATGGCCACCACTCCTGATATTTTCCCAATCAGCAGCTCAAAGGGCCGCATGGAAGCAAGGAGAATTTCCACGATACGGTTTTTCTTTTCTTCTTGGACGCTTCGCATGATGCTTGTTCCATAGAAAATCAGGATGAAGTACATGATAATACCAATTCCATAGGCTAACGCATAGGCCTGACCTGCAGAAGGGTCATCAGCGTTGATTCGTTCAAACTGAGGAGTGATTGGGCTCGAAAGTCGAGCTGCTTGTTGTGGAGAGATTTGTTCTTCTTGGAGTCTGATTTGCTGGATAAGTGGCGTCAGGGTTGATTGAATCGTACCCTCCGCCATGAGTGATAGTGTTTCATCGGAGATAACCCGAATTTGGTACTCTGCGGTCTCAGGATTGATGCTTCCAAAGTCAGCAACTGCCGTGATCTCGGAATCTTCTTGTTGGAGTTCAGTTTTGACCTCCTCCAGAGATTGGTCGGTGGTCGATACGGTGATCCGATCGGTATCTTCTGGAAGAAATTCATCTGGAACGTATTCCTCTGAGCCAACCAAGACAAGGTTTGTCTGACTAGATCCTCCCAGTTCGCTCAAAAGAACAGGGAGCAAGGTTACCACCACAAATCCAATAGGAACCAGAATGGTAGTAATCCAAAACCATTTATCTTTGATTCGGGAAAGGTATTCGCGTTGGAAAACGGTAAGGATATTAGTCATGGTCTGGAGTGTTTACCTGCTGGATAAAGATTTCTTCGAGGGTCGGAAGCACTTCTCGAAACTCAAGAACTGATTGCTGAGCCAGAATAGAGGCAAGAAACGTTTGCGCGTGTTCGTGGTTCTCTACCTGAAACTTCACGCGAGAATCGCTCTGTTCCAAGATCGTTCCGGGTGGAGTCTCGGTGAGATCTGAGTCCGTCTCAAGAATAAAGGTATTGGTCCGATTCTGAGTTTTTACTTCTCGCACAGGGCCCTGGAGGACAGACTGTCCTTGGTGGATCAGAACAATATTGGTGCACAATTCTTCCACCTGTTCCATACGGTGAGTGGAGAGAATGATTGTTTTTCCTTCCTGCTGGAGTTCTCGGATAAGGTCTTTTAACTTTCGGGTATTTACTGGATCAAGTCCGGTGAATGGTTCGTCCAAGATCAAAAGCTCGGGATCATGAAGAATAGTTGCCAGGATTTGGACTTTTTGTTGCATTCCTTTGGAGAGTTTTCCGAGCTCTTTTTTAGCATGTTTTAGCAAGTCAAAGCGTTCCAAAAGTGACTCAATTCGTTGTTTGAGTTCTGGAGTTAGATCCTGTCTATGAATTTGAGCAAAGAAATAGAGATTTTCTTGAACGCTCATCTTTGGATACAGCCCTCGCTCTTCAGGAAGGTATCCAACATGTTTTCTCACCCATTCTTCGGTCACCGGGCTGTCCTGCCAAGTGACTGTACCTGAGTCAGCCTGGTAAATGCTATTAATAATTCGGATGGCTGTGGTTTTCCCGGCTCCGTTTGGACCGAGAAGCCCAAAGATACTTCCGGTTGGAACGGTGACAGACAAATTGGAAAGGGCAGAAAAGGTTCCAAAAGATTTTTGAACATCAGTAAGGTGTAGCATTATTGGGTGTCGTTATTCTGTGTTGGTGCTGAGTCTATTATAACGCGTTCAGTTTGAGTTTTGAAATCAAAGTCGGTTCGGGTTTCTGGACGCATCTCACGCAGTCGATTGGTCAGAGACCGGGTGGCGGTGAGGATTCCAAGGGCAAGCATGATGCCTCCCAGGCTATCCAGGCGCCAATGAACGCCTAGATACATACGAGATACTGGGATCGGAAGTATGACTCCAAGAACTCCGATACCACGAAAAATCGATCGAGTAGTAGAGGGGAATCGTTCGGTAAGGGAGTACAAAATCCAGCCATACATAATGATTCCAATTGTCGTATGTCCACTGGGGAAGCTGGTAAATTCTGCTTGGGTAAGTTGAAACTCCATTTCTGGTCGGGGTCGGTTGACAATGAGTTTCGTGATTTGCATCACTCCGCTTCCCAATAATACCGCTGTTACAAATGAGATAGCTTGGTTGGCTTTTTGTTGAATCAGAAGAATTCCAGTAAAAATACAGGAAATAAAAACAACTGTTTCAAAATCGGCAAGAGTCGTAGCAGCTAGAAAAAGGGTAGTAAGTATCGGTGTTCGGAAGTCTTGAATCGTCTCGAGCGTTACACGTTCAAACTCAAGCGGAATTGGATTCCACAAAATCATTGCCGAGAGGAGGATGAACCCTCCAAGATAGACGAGCAGTGACTGAGCTGTTTTCATATTGGTTCGGAACTTCTTCTTATGATATCATAAAAACGACTAATACAACCAATAGACATGAAAATTTTTTCTTGGAATGTAAATGGAATCCGAGCAGTTATGAAAAAAGAGCTGTTCTATCCGTTTCTTGAGCAGCATCAGCCAGATATCTTGTGTTTGCAGGAAACCAAAGCCCAGCCAGACCAGATCGAAGCAGACCTGGATGGATATCATGTGTACCTCAACTCCGCTGATCGCAAAGGATACTCTGGGACTGCAATTTTTTCTAAACAGGAGCCCTTACAAATTATCAACGGATTTTTGCCTGGCATCGAAGAGCGGTATCAACTGCTTGATGATTACGGGGATACCACGACAGAGGGCCGAGTCATGACCGCCGAGTACCCAGAGTTTTTCCTGGTGACGGTCTACACCCCGAACGCCAAAGATGACTTGTCTCGGATTCCGATGCGTCAACAATGGGATCCAGCCTTTTTGGAGCATTGCAACCAACTTGAACAACAGAAACCGGTTGTTTTTTGCGGTGATTTGAACGTGGCTCATACCGAAGACGATTTGGCTCGACCGAAACCAAATGTTGGGAAAAAAGGATTCACCGACGAAGAGCGGGATGGCTTCCAGGCCTTTGTGGACGCTGGATTTGTAGATACATTTCGGATGTTCCACGAGGGCAATGGGTATTACACTTGGTGGTCTCATTGGGGAAAAGCTCGCGAGCGAAATGTTGGCTGGCGCATCGATTATGTGTTAGTCTCTAATCAGTTGAAAGATCGAGTCACCACTGCCAAGATTCATCCAGAGGTCTTTGGATCGGATCACTGTCCAGTGAGTGTCACGCTTGATATCTAACAAAAACGCATATGTATACCTTGGTTCTTGTTCGTCACGGAGAAAGCGAATGGAACAAGAAGAATCTGTTTACCGGCTGGACTGATGTTGGGATTACCCCCGAAGGAGTCAAAGATGCTCGGCTGATGGGAAAGAAACTCTCGGAAGAGGGGTATGAATTTCCGGTGGCGTTTACGTCCGTATTAAAACGGGCTAGTTTGACCTTGGAATTAATTTTAGAAGAGATGAACTCATCTCAAACGCAAGTCATCCGAGATTGGCGATTAAATGAACGTCACTACGGAAAGCTTCAGGGAAAATCCAAGATTGGAATCCTGGATGAACTCGAGTGGAAACAAGTCCATGCTTTTCGACGATCATACAAAACACGGCCACCTCAACTTGAAACTGATGACCCGCGACACCCAGCCAATGACTCCAAATACTCCAATGTTCCCGAGCACATGCTTCCCCGAGGAGAAAGTCTTGAAGATACTTACAACCGAGTGATCCCGTACCTCCAAGAAGAGATTCTGCCCGCTCTCAAAACTCATAACAAAGCCCTTATCTCTGCTCACGGAAACACCTTGCGAGTATTGCTAAAATACTTTAACGACCTCACCGACAATCAAATTGAGGGAGTCGAATTCGCAATCGGAGAGATTCTCGTCTATCGATTAGACGAAGACTTCAAAGTTATTTCCAAAGAATTTATCGCTTCCAAAACCAATGTCAAATATGGCGGAGACATGTAATAGCTTTGGTAAGCTTTTGATCCCAAGCAGTAAGATACCCTATAATACGAAGCAATATGAATTTGTCAGATACGGAATATCAAAAAATAGAGGCTTTTGCCTTGGAATACTATGCGGGGTTGGATTATCTTCATGCTACTGATCATGCAGAGCGTACGGTAAAAATAGCAGAGTACCTTGCTAAACAAGAAGGGGCTGATGTCAAACTTGTTCGGTTAGGAGCTTTACTCCATCAGTTCCACGATCATGAAGAAATCCTGATTGATTTTTTGCAATCATTAGGATTAGATCAACCAACAATAGACGTCTTGGTTGGGTTCCCCCTCTTTCGGCCGTATAAAAATGTAGAACCAAATTCCATAGAAGAGCAAGTAGTCTTTGACGCCGATGCAATTCAAAACATGGGGGTGTTTGGGATTATCCGATCCATTGTGAATTATGCACCAAAACATAAGGATCTTGCCTTTGCTACCGATAAAGCCCTGGATGTGCAACAAAAGTTCTTCAATATTCTCCAGACAGAGAGCGCAAAACAGCTCATCAGCCAAAGTCAGCAACGAGCCAAGGATTTTCTCGAGGTCTTTGATAAAGAATTTAATGGAAAATATTGGTAACAGCCACTTCTCATTCCTAGCTGGCCTGTCAAAGATCGATAGTGTTATCTCTGCTCAATAAATTGTTTTAAAACTTGAGCAGTTTTATCGAGAGAAGTCAGTGATACGCGTTCGTTCACTCCCTCGGCATCGTCGCCAGCTGGGCGAGTCACAATGATAGGGATGTCAAGATGGGTAAAGAATCTGGCATCAGAAGATCCATTTTCTCCAATCATGGGAATGTCTCGTTCGAATACTTTGTCCATGACAGATTTGAACTCGAGTAGAGTTGGATTATCTCGCTCTACAAAAACCCGCTCGGCACCAATCAGTTTTTTCACTTCTACCTCTGGGATAAGGTTTTGAATTTTGGTGACATAATCATCAACCAACATGTCTTCTACAAAGTGCATGGATAGTTTCATAGTGGCCGTGTGAGGGGATCGGCTCTGAAGTTTGTGGGCATCCAGTTCCCAGGCGTTGTAGGTGGTGTACCAATTATCATCGGCAGTTGCCTTATGCTTATCTGATAGCAACTCGCGCAGTTTAATGTAGGCGTCGATCAGTTTGTCGATGGCATTTCCCCCTAACCATGGCATGTGAACTGGGGTGTTATCATCTTCCCGGGCAGTAAGCTCGAGCCGGATGATTCCTTTCTCAGCGTGACTGATTGTCTCACTGTATCCACCATCCAAATTGATCAAAAGCTTGGTGGTATATCCAACCTCTTGAACGAGATATTCAGCACTATTCCAGCCACCTGACTCTTCGTCTCCATTCAGCATCAGCCCGATACTTTTCCCTGGGTTTGTTTGGGCAAGT
The DNA here is from genome assembly GCA_913060955.1 of uncultured bacterium. Lineage (GTDB taxonomy): Bacteria > Patescibacteriota > Minisyncoccia > SW-4-49-11 > SW-4-49-11 > CAJXTH01. The sequence goes on from CAJXTH010000007.1 coordinate 8,012, forward strand.
TCTCTCAAAACAACCATCATGGCCGCTACCGAACCTTTCATATCGAGTGCCCCAGGACCATACAGATAATCTCCCTCAATCCTTGTCTGGTAGTTGGTGTTTCCACCTGGAACAACATCAAAGTGCCCTTGCATCATAATATCTGGGCACAGAGTATCTTCGGTGAGTACCATTACCGAAGGAACACCGTTTTTCTCGTAGCGTTTGACAATCAAATCCGTGTCAGCATAATACTCCTCAATATAATCAGCACAAGCCAGGAGTTCTTTGTGACCTGCTGTTGATTCATAGGAGATAAGCTCTTTCAAGAGTTCAGTGATCTGAGATTTCATATCCGATATCATTAATTGAATTCAGTATATCATGTCGAGGTGATTGACCAACCTCGCGAATGGGCGTAGAATACAAACATCTTTTTCAGAATAAAAACACAATCTATGGCGGAGCACTCTCACATCGCCATACTGGATGCAGGCTCCCAGTATGGTAAGTTGATTGATAAACATATTCGAGGGCTTGGGGTGAATACTAAACTCTATCCACTCGAGACGAAGTCAACCAAGCTTCATGGTGTCCAAGGAATCGTGATTTCCGGCGGACCAGAGAGTGTCTACGAACCAGAATCCCCGCGGTGTGACCCGGGGATTTTTGATTTGGGAGTTCCAGTGCTTGGGATTTGTTATGGAATGCAGCTCCAAGCAGCTGTGTTGGACGGAAAAGTTGAGCACTTACCCGTTCGTCAAGACGGCCAAACTCAGATTCGGATTGACCCGGATCGAAAGATTTTTCATGGACTGGAGCGAGAACAAACGGTGCTCCTTACTCACGGAGATATTGTGACCGAGACGCCACCAGGATTTTCGGTAATTGCCCGCAATGATCATGAGGGAATTGTCGGAATGCAGTCCCAGTATGGTCAGATTATTGGACTTCAGTTTCATCCTGAGGTCATGCTGACACTCAAAGGTCGGGATATGTTGGCGCGCTTTGTTTGGGACATTTGTGGTTGTGATCCCAATTATTATCCGGCAGATCGAATTACCGAGCTCAAAGAAACCTTGCGCCAAGAAATTGGAGACCGGCATGTGATTGCCCTGTTGAGTGGAGGAGTGGACTCGACGGTGGCGGCTCGGTTGGTTTCTGAGGTGATTCCGCCGGACAGAGTCCACGCAATTCATGTCGATCATGGATTTATGCGAAAGAATGAGTCGGAATTAGTGCTCGACTCACTCGGAATACTCGGGATGGATATCCATCATATTGATGGTTCTGATCAATTCCTGGCGGGAACCACGATCAAAGACGGCCAGAACATTGGTCCGTTGGGAGAGGTTATCAATCCAGAACACAAAAGAGCAATTATCGGAGATGTCTTTATGCAGTTGGTTGATAATGAAGTTTCTCGAATTGGAGTACCCTTGGAGGACATGGTCTTACTCCAAGGAACGCTTCGCCCAGACTTGATCGAAAGCGCCTCGACCTGTGTCAGTGGTAAAGCTCATGTGATCAAGACCCATCATAACGATACTCACTTGGTTCGAAAACTCCGTGATGAAGGGCGAGTAGTGGAACCTCTCAAAGACTTTCACAAGGACGAAGTTCGCGAGCTCGGTCGACTTCTGGATCTTCCTGAAAAACTCGTCAATCGACAGCCATTCCCCGGCCCAGGACTTGCTATTCGGATACTTTGTAGTGATGGAGGTATCGATGACGACTGGTATCAAATCCGAGATCAAGGATCTCTTTATGAAGCCGAGATTCTTCCCATCAAATCGGTTGGAGTCCAGGGAGACGGAAGAGGATACAAGTGGGTATCAGCTATACACGATGTTCCCTGGAGCGAAGCCTATACTCGAGCCCAGATGATTGTTCGTCACGTTCACAGCGTCGGCCGCGTAGTAAAAGTGCTCGGACGAGAGGCTGGTGAAATGAGTTTGACCGAGACCTATCTCGGAGCGCAAACCGCCAACCTCCTGCGAGAAGCTGATTGGGTTATACGAGATGTGTTCGAAGAGTATCAGTGCTACAAAAACTTTGCCCAAACCCCAGTAATTTTGCTGCCACTTTCATTTGGGAAAAAGAATGGGCACAGTATTGTGATTCGACCCTTTATCACCACCGACTTTATGACCGGAACCCCGGGAATCGTCGGCAAAGATATTCCCGAGCGAGCTATCCAAGAACTTACCAATCGACTACTGAATCTTCCCTCAATTACCGCAGTGTTTTATGATGTCACCGGAAAACCTCCGGGTACAACCGAGTGGGAATAGATGCTACACTGAGAGAAAGTAACAAGTACAAAACCATGGATCACTTTTCAGAATCAGAACTTCAAGAAAGACTCACTCCCGACGAGTACCATGTTTTGCGAGAGGCGGGAACAGAAAAACCGTTTGAAAACGAATACTGGGACTATCATGGAGATGGGATTTTTCGCTGCAAAGTCTGTGGAAACAAACTCTTCAAGGCTACAGATAAATTTGAATCTGGAACCGGTTGGCCAAGCTTTGATCAACCTTACTCAGAAGATTCTGTAGAATATCGAGAAGACAACTCAATTTGGGGGCGCCGAGTTGAAGTAGTGTGCGCCAAGTGTGAGTCTCACCTCGGACACGTTTTTGAAGACGGTCCAACCGAAACCACCGGAAAACGCTACTGTATGAACTCGATTTGTATGGACTTAGAGGAGGAATAATTATCCTCGCAAGACTTCATCCCAATGCTCGAAAATTTCTTGATAGAGGTCTCGAGTTTTTTGTATTCCTTCCAGCGATACCCATTCTTTGTCAGAATGGAAATCTCCTCCCATGGGTCCAATAGCTAGGACGGGAATATTCAGACGAGTAGCAAGGACGTTTTCATCGGCCACTCCCGTCCCGCAATAATATTCAACATTTCCATAGGATTTATGAATAACAGCGTCTGTTTCTTTCACGAATTGTGAAGTTGTATCAGAAAGGTATGGTTCAGAAAATGGTGTTTCTCGATAGCGAGGTTGAACCACCAGCTTGTCAGATAGATCAGAACAGAGGACTCCAGAATCGTAGAGTTCATGGATCTTCATTTGGAGTTCTTGGATAACTGACTCAACTGTCTCAGGAGGAACCATATGTCGGTTAATCGTGATGATTGCGTGATCAGGAATCGAAAGAGAAGTTGAGCTACTGGAACAGGACGAGAAAAACCATTCTGCGGTCCCGAGAACTGGGTGCTCGGTTCGGGCCTGATCTTTGAGAGCTAACATAATCTGAGCAGCTTCGGTTAGGGCATTGATTCCCTCACCAGTAGAACCGTGTGCTGATCGTCCAGGAACGATGATTTCTATATCCATTCGTCCTGGGCGACCAATCATGTAGTTAAAAGGAAGATTTTCTCGTTTCACAGCATTCAGACCAGTTTCTGGAACATAGGCTCCCACAAGATTGGTAAGCCAAGGGTGTCCAATCAAAGTGTTTGAACCAAGCGAAATATTCTCTTCATCTACGCAGAATGCAAAAACAAGAGTGTAATGTTCTGGGGTGAAATCTCTCATGGCCAGTAACACAGAAGTTAACCCACCTTTCATGTCTCCAACTCCGAGGCCAGTGGCAAGGTCTCCTTCAATATGAAGATCAAACGGATCGTGCTTCCAATTTCCGTACACCGGAACGGTATCCGAATTTCCATAGATCAAAATTGTGTTTTTCCCCGACCCTTTGCGAGCAAGAAGATTAGGACGGGAAGGATCGGGAGTTTCTTGACGGACAGTTTCAAAATCCCAGTCTTGAAGAAGTGTTTCCATATATTCCACCAGAGGAAGTTCATTGGGGAAAATGGAATTAATAGCCACGAGCTGACGGAGAAGATCGGTATGCGTCATAGAAGTGATGTTAGTTTCTTCCAGCCATGAATCGAATAGGATTCATAGTTCGAGGAAACTCTGAAGTATCGGTTTGATACTTCAGAAGTAAAATTGCTGACAGGATTAGCTAGAGAGCTTGATTCCTTTCTCTTGGAGAATGAGAAGGCTCTGCTGAATCTTCTCTTGAGATTCTCCGCCGACAAAGATCTTAGCCACACCTGATGGTTCAAGTGGGGTCGCTCGGAAGGCCATCCAAACTACATTGGACGGAATACCTAGCTGATAGATCTCTTGCATGTTTGTTGCCTCGAAAGGTAACGTAACGTTTAGAGTCCTCCAACATTGGTATCCAAGGGCTTCTGCAATCAACCAGGCGAAGGCCGAAATCGGCCAGCGAGCATTGAGGTCAAACCACAAAACTTGCTGGGGGATTCCATAGTCATCATAGACGAGGAACCCATTGGGGCCAACCGGACCGGAATATCCGAGTCCTGTCCAATGATCCCAGAGTTTCTCAAAGTCTCGTTTAATGACTTCAAGCTCCCGCTGGTCAGGGACCCAGTCCTGAGATCCTTGCCATTCAACCTGGCCAGAACTATTCTGGAAGATCCGTGGTTCGGAGCATCCGAGCCAGACTGAGCTCTCGTGAGTGATTACAGCCGAAACAGTGATGTTCCGAGCACGATCGCCAGTCTGAATTTCTTCCTCGATGACTACCTCGATGGGACTATCCATAGATAATTCTTGCCCAGGATAGAGTTCTCGAATAGCCTGAGGGAGAAAAGCGCTCCCGGGAACTTTGCGAACAAAGTCTGCGCCTGATCCAGATGGACGTTTCACATAGCAGGGAATCTCGCCA
>CAJXTH010000008.1 GCA_913060955.1 uncultured bacterium
AGCTCTGTCTCCTCTATCTTGTCCCGGAGGGTGTCAAAATTCTTCTTGGTAATAAATACATACTCAAACTGGTCAATATACTTTTGTGTTTGAAATTGTGTTGGCAAGGCATCCAAAATAGTCTGTCGTCGAAGTTCCAGATATCGGTGGAGAAGTGAGAGTGATCGAGGAGTCAGATACACAAACCGTTCTTTATTTCCTTTTCCTCGGATATACAGCTTCCCATCCTCCTCTACCTGCCGAGTCTTCAGAGAAACGACTTCGGAAATTCTCATCCCAGAAGCAAAAATTAATTCTAGCACTACCCTATTTCTGATTCCAATAAATTCAGACTTCTCAAATCGTTCTGGAGACTCAATAAATTGAATTAGAGTCTCAATAGGTGGCAAATGCATAACCTTTTTCCCAAGCTTCATGAGCTTTATGTGTTGCGGTAAAATGGGCGTATCATAATCAGTATCAATCAAATAGGTCAAATACGATCTGATACTGGTAAGCATTCTATTGATAGACTTTGGACTGAGTTTACTTGCTTGAGATTCTCGACTCAAGGTTGTCCGATCTTCTGCCAAGAGATCTGCCGTGTAGATCGTGACCGTTTTTTTTGTGATATCTTGAAAGTCTATATTGTTTTCAGAGAGAAAACTATCAAATGTGAGTAAATCTCGCTCATAATTACGAATAGTAGCTGTTGAGTAGTTACTAGTAGTCAAAAAAAGTAAAAAGTCGTCTAAAAACGGCAATTTTTGCTCTTTTGTCTTACTTAAGCTATTTTCTGACATATTTTCACTCATATACCTATTATATCATGATTTTTGTTCCAAATGGGGTTTGGCGCATATACCATAAACTATAAAACTATCATGCTGAGCTTGTTTTAGAATCTTACTATGATGACCCATAGATATTGCAGCTATAGTTTTGTCATTCCCAACTTGATTGGGAATCTTGTACACTAACTACTGGTATCTATCACAAGATCCTCAGTCTAAATGAGATATTCTCTGAAAAAATAAAGAAAACCAGTAGGGAAGTGGTTCTTTTGTGAAATATCTACAGAAATATACCCATAACAGAGTATAATAATGATTATACTCTGTTAATTAAATATATCAATCTTTCAAAATACTCACTTCCCTCTTCTGAAAACGTTGCGAGAAGTCTTAAGCAACCCAATGGGCAAATAACCACATTACTAAAAGATTTGCGAGCAGCAACGTACTTCCTAACGTATATACTTTTTCGAACCAGTCTTTGGATGCCAACTGAGATAGTACTAAATATATCGGAAAAACCGTCAACACGTATCGAGGCATACTTACTAATGATCCAGAAATAATCGGGATTGTAATCATAGTGAATCCCCACAGAATGTATTCCCATGGAATTAAACGTCTCATAGCTGCCCATGTAAGGGTTCCGGCGGTAGCCAGGCTAAACCAGACATCAAAGTACCCAAGTACAAAAATAGATCGAGTAGGAATATCTCGGAGTGTTCTCCAAAGGTTTGTTCCGAGAATCCAGAGAGGATTGTGGTACCCTCCCCTACCATGAGCTGACCAATATTCCTGAACCTGAATAAAATGGAGAGGGTTTCCTGTATCAATCCAATTAAATACTATCCATGTTCCGAATCCTAGCACCCCGAGAGCGAGAGGTAGTGCATTGATAAATGTTTTATACGAGATATTTTTTCGATTTCGCTGATAAAAGTACCATGCTTGAACGGGAAGAATGAATACTCCGAGGAGACGAGTCAGTGGTGCAAAAAAAGCAAATATACCAGAAGCCCACCACTTCCCTACTCTGGCATAATACCAACTCGCTAAGGTTACAAACAGAAAGAGACTTTCAGTAAAAATTGAAAAGAAAAAGAATGAAGTCGGAAACAAGAGCATAAACCAAGCTGCTCGGAATGCTATTTTTCGAGAGAAGTCGAGCTTGAGTAGGTTTATAAGGTATATAATGGCTCCAAGAGTTGCGAGTCTGCTGATTACGACACCTGCAAACTGGTGAGAGATTCCGGTGATTTGATGGAGTCCGTTCATCAATACTGGCAAAAGCGGAAAAAATGCATGGAGTGGGAGTGGTGTATCAGCGTCATATCCGTCTCGAGCAATCATAACGTAGTTATTTCCGTCCCAATTTGACCACACCGAAAGTTCTTCTCCCCAGGCACTGAGTGAATGAGCATTCCCTGCTGGAACACGAGCAATCATAGTCGCAGATACGGCCATGATACAAACCATCCAAATAACCCAAATTTTCAGAGCGTATCCAATATCCCAGTTATGATACCAGAGTCGAATCCGTGAAATCATGAAGTAGATACGTTATCAAGATCTTCATCAATAATCAGATCGGGTATACGAGCGCAAATGGCCAATGCTAACCAGACAAATCCCATTAAGAATGAATCATTAAACATTCCAGTTATAATCAAAGAAACAACTCCAAGAGAGACGAAAGAAGAGTATTGAGGGGCTCTATTATAAAACAAAGTACTTTGTTTGAGCATCAGATACATCGCTGTTACGTACAATGAAAGCCCTAGAATTCCTGATCCTACCAAAACACCTAGGAACAGGTTGTGTTCTCCAGTTGGTCCTTGCCCAATCAATGGGCTTTCGGTTGCCCTTTGAATACTTGTTTGATAGCTTTCGTATCTAATATCTACATTTACATCTCGAATCACTTTTTTCTCGGGTTTTGATTTGCGATCCTCTTGAGCTGAATTTGATCCGGTATCGTTATCTTCTTCGTAAATAACAAGATTATGAGTAAATATCGAAGTAAAACGATCTTTAACATTAAAGTCAGTGAGTCCAGTTTGTGACAATCCAATTGCAAATAATGATACTGCTGAAATAGTCACCAGAAATGGTACTAAATTTCGATTTTTTTGAGTAGATACGATAATTTGAATACAAAATATTATAAGCATGATACCAATAGTCAGCCATGATGCTCGACCCATGGTCAAAATAGACGAAAGAGTGATTCCCAACAACAGTATCAATAACCAGATTTTTTCCTTCAATGATTGAGAAAAATAATATAATGGAATTATGAGAGCATAGATAAATGATATAAAGAGCGCAAACCAGTTTGGTTCCGGAAAGATACTATCAACTCGGCCTGGAAAATACATAAAGTTTGGCCAACCAATCTGGAAAGCGATTGCTTCATACAGTCCCACGATTATTAATACTCCCGAAGCGAAAAAAAGTGTTGAAAATACTTGTTTCAGGTGATTACGACTTCGAATTCCATAGTAGACCAATCCAAACATTGCGATAAATCCAAACAAACCAGCTGAACGAATAAAAGTTGCTGATATATCCTGACCAAAGAAAACACCCCCCAGGAAGAACAAGAATGCCACTGAGGTAAATAACAATGGATAGATATGTTGATAGACAAAACTTGGCTTGAGCAAGTGAGTAGCTATGTGTCGAGTTTTTGAGAGAATATGGTTACGATACGCTATACCACCAGTAATTAGGGTGCCTAATAAAACAATTTGGTGTACTCGTATATCAAATCCTGATACCGTGATTTGCGCTGATTCAAATGGAATAGTGAAGATAAGTGCCAACCAACTATACCGAAATATATGCTTCATCATAAGAGTACGTATTACTATGATAGTTTTTTAAGTATATGTTGTGAACTATGTATAACTGTATCAATTTCTTTTTGAGTTGTAAATTGAGAAAGAGAAATTCGGAGGGCAGATTTGGCTCGGTCTGGTCCAGCAACAGCTTCCACAACATGAGAGGGTTCGAATGCTCCACTGTGACAGGCTGATCCGGCTGAGAGGGCGACTCCAGCCAAATCAAACTGAATAATTGCTGTTTCGGAGCTGAGACCATCCACTGAAATATTAATATTATGAGGAAGTCGGGACTCGAGGTCTCCGTTTAACAGGACTCCGGGAATATCAAGAAGTTCTCCAAGGAGTCGGTTCCGGAGGGTGAGCATTTCAGTTACAATAGCATCATGATCAGCTGATTGGATACAGTCTAGAGCAGCTTTGAGGCCATGGGCAAGTTCTGGACTTACTGTTCCTGGTCGGAGTTCGTATTCTTGTCCTCCACCATAGAACAGAGGCTGAATTGCCGTACCTTCTCGTACAATAAGTGCCCCAACGCCTTTGGGACCATAGATCTTATGTCCTGAAATTGAATATAAATCTACTGGCCCATAGGAAAGATTTTCAGAAATAAAGAATGGGGCTTGAGCTCCATCAGAATGGAAGTATGGGTATGCACTTCCCTGCTCTGCTTTCCATTTGCGAATGAGCCGCGCAATATCTCGAATCGGCTGAATGGTTCCAATCTCGTTATTGGCATGCATCACAGAAATAAGAACGGTAGAGTCAGAAAGCACTTCTGACAACTCGTTTGCATCCACTACTCCACTTTCACCTACTGAAAGATACCGAACGTGAACACGTTCTGGATATTGATCTTTCAGAGCTTGGATTGGTTCCAAGACTGCTGAGTGTTCAATAGGAGTGGTTATGATTTCTACACGCTCCATAGATTGGAGTGCTTTTCTAACAACTCCTTGGATAGCAAGGTTGTTGGCTTCGGTTGCACCGCTGGTAAAAACAACTTCGTTAAATTTCACCCCAAAAAATTGGGCAATTGTCCTTCGGGCATCGTCAACATACTTCATAGCAGTTTGACCTGCCATATGAGTACTATGAGGATTTGCTAACTCAGCAGCATAGACTTCTTCTATGGCAGCAGCAACCCGAGGATCGATGGGAGTTGAGGCTTGAGCGTCGACGTAAATCATACGAATTAGATGTTCATGCGAGTACGAAATTGGGCTTGGTCAGATTGTTTAAAGGCTCCAATAGCAGCCAGATTCAGACGGTCTGGGGTACAATAAGCATTCATATAGTCCTGGATGTCTTGCTTGGAGACTTGGTCAAACCGGGCAAGCTCTTGATCAATGTCGAGGGTAGTTCCGTTTTGCAAATGGTGAAGGGCTAAGGCACTGGCTACTTCGTCACTTGATTCAATGTTCATGACGAGTTTCGCTTTTACGTATTCTTTGGCAATAGCTAGCTCTTTGTCAGACACTGGGAGGGTCTTCAGGCTCTGAAATTCTTTTGAGATTAACCGAACTGCTTCCAGAGCTTTATCATTACTTACTCCAGCACTTACCGAAAGATAGCCAGCATCCTGAAAGCTACTGGTTGAGGCTCGGACATAATAGGCTAACCCACGGTTAACCCGAATTTCTCGAAAGAGTCGGGAACTCATGTATCCACCCAAAATAGTCGAGGCAAGGACACCAGCGTAGGTCTCTTCTGAGGTAACCGGAACTGTTCGGAATCCATATACCAAGTGAGTTTGGTCAGTTGTTTTATTGTCGATAAGAATCTGAGGTTCTGTCTGACTCTCGGTTACTGGCTCTGCGGTAGGGGCCTCGGTATCTCGAACGTTGTGAAAGGATTGTTCAATCCGATCCATAAGACTCGTGTCCACTTCCCCGGCGACAACAACCAGGGTGTTTTTTGCTACATATTTTTCGGTAAAGTATGTTCGGAACTGTTCTGGAGTAAACCCTAAAATATTTTCTGCCGTTCCGATAATATCTCGTCCCAGTGGAGTATCTCCATACAAAAGATTTTGAAACCGGTTATGGACCATTCTCATGGGCAAATCTTTGTACATATTCAGCTCTTCGATGATTGCTCCTCGCTCAACAGCAATATCTTTTTGGGCAAGTAACGAATTTTGAAAAATATCGGAAATCACATCAAGTGCAATATATTTTTGCGGGTTTCTGACTTTGACATAATATCCCGTGTACTCATTTCCGGTAAAGGCGTTGTACGACGCTCCGAGGGAGTCAAGCTCAGTAGAAATAGTAACTGCATTGGGACGTTTCTTGGTTCCTTTGAACATCATATGCTCCAAAAAGTGGGATAATCCATTTTCTTCAGAGGATTCAAAGCGGGATCCGACCCCAACCAAAACCATTACCGTTGTGGTTTTGCTATCTTGGAGTGGCGCACCGAGAATGGTTAGGCCGTTGTCGAGTTGTCGTTTTTTATACATCAGTACAGAATATTATCTTGCAATAAAACTATCTTTCATTCGCTGGTAAATCTGAGAATACTTGACGCTGTCATTGTTACACAAATATACAGCCTCACCTCCCCCAACTTCAAAGGTTTTGGTACAGGTGTTTTCCTCAAATGATGGTTGACTGTCTGAGACAGTTACATAAAATTCAAATTCACCATCGTCATACATTCGAATTGGATATCCATTGGCGGATGCAACAGTTACAAAGGCTGGATATTCAAATTCGAAATTAGGATCCATGAAAAGCTCCCAACTATCAACCGAGGTAAAGGGAAGAGGTTCTTCGGCTGAAGTTTCATCTTCCGTTGGTGTTTCGGTTGAATCCTCTAGCCACGGTTTCTCGGGATACTGTTCCAAAAGGTAGGTATAGCGGTCAATATACGTCCCGGTTGATTCATCGAATAACGGGGTCCCTCCAATATAGGCGGTATCCTCGGGATCTCCATATTCATTGTAATTGTTTTCTGCTAACCAAGATTCAATTAAAGCCTTTTCGTTGGCCGGAAGGGACATATCTGGACCTTGTCCGTCTTCGGATAGTTCCTCAACGTACGTGGTTCCCTCGTAAGAACATTGTCGAGGGTAAGACTCCATAACAACTCCAGTTACTTCCGCACACGAGGCGAAATCCGTAACTTCAACGGGTTGTTCTGATTCTTGTCCTCTGTTCCAAATGTAGACTCCAATGAGTGTTCCTGCAAGAACAGTTACAACAGTAATAAGTAGTGAGCGTTTTTGTTTCATGGTGGTAGAGTTATGTAAGTTTGTAGAGAATCTCGCGGTAGATTCACAGGATTCCCGATCAGGTCGGGAATGACATGTTTATTTTTTATTTCCCGTGACATTTTTTGTACTTTTTCCCTGATCCACATGGGCACGGATCATTTCGTCCAACTTTTGGCACATCTTCTGACTTCGTTTCCGATTCTCGGACGGCTTGCTCGATCTCCTTGGATGGCTTTGGGGTTACTTGTACATTGATTCGAAGAATATTCACAATGTATTGCTGTTGAATACCTGTCAAAAGCTTCTCAAATAGCATAAAGGCTTCATTTTTGTATTCAACCAAAGGATCTCGCTGAGCATATCCTCGGAGTCGGATACCGGTCTTGAGGTAATCCATAACCTCGAGGTGATCCATCCAGAGCATATCGATTGTTTGGAGTAACACAGTTCGCTGAAGTTTGGCACGTTGGTCTTCTTCCAATACTTCCAGTTTTTGATCAAACTTCTGCTCTACCAGTTCGGTAAGGGTTTTGATGATCTGCTGCTTCTTTTCCTCCATTTTTCCTTCTCCGTCCCGGATAGATTCGAGTGCAGAAAGAACATTCGTATCAAGTTGGATAAGCCCCTGGATATCTTCGGCAATCTCACCGAGCTTCCACTCTCTGGTGCTTTCGATCGTAGTGTGAAAAGATACAATTCGATAGACCTGTTCCCGAATTTGTTCCTTGGTTTGCTCTGAGATATCGGTCTTTTCGAGGAGAACATCTCGTCGTTTTTTGTAAATAATCTCTCGTTGCTTGTTGATAACATCGTCATATTCCAAGAGGTGTTTTCGGGAGTCAAAATGGAACCCTTCGATCTTGGTCTGAGCGTTTTCAATTGCTTTCGAAATCAATACGTTTTCGATGGGTTCATCCTCGGGAAAATTAAATCGCTCCATTAGTCCTTTGATTCGATCTCCTCCGAAAATCCGCATCACCTCATCATCAAGGGACAAGAAAAATTGAGTGACTCCAGGTTCTCCCTGTCGACCGGATCGTCCTCGAAGCTGATTATCGATTCGTCGTGCTTCGTGTCGCTCGGTTCCGATTACATATAATCCGCCAAGTTCCATGACTTCGGATTTTTGTTCTTCGGTCGCTTCGGCTCCTCCTAATCGAATATCCACACCTCGACCAGCCATGTTTGTCGCAATAGTGATAGCACCTTTTTTTCCAGCATCTGCCACAATTGATCCTTCTGCCTCATGTTGCTTGGCATTCAAAATATTATAGTTGAGGCGAAACTCATCAAAAACTTTGGCAATCTGTTCGCTTTTTTCGATAGAAACAGTACCCAAAAGCACCGGCTGTCCAGTCTGATTCAGCTCAGCTACTCGCTTGGCGATAGCTCGAAACTTTGCCTGTTCCGTTTTATAAATCAAGTCTTGAATATCTTTCCGAGCAATTGGCTTGTTGGTAGGAATAATAACCACGTCCAGGTCATAGACCTTGTGAAACTCCTCAGCACTGGTAACAGCGGTTCCTGTCATTCCAGATAGCTTGTCGTACATTCGGAAATAGTTCTGGAGCGTAATTGTTGCCAGTGTTTTCGACTCTTGTTGGATAGCTACCTGTTCTTTGGCTTCCAAGGCTTGATGAAGCCCTTCGGAGTATCGTCGACCCGGCATCATTCGACCAGTAAACTGATCTACAATAATTACCTGGCCATCTTTTACCACATAATCCTTATCTCGTTGGAACAGAGCCTCGGCTTTGAGAGCTTGCTCAAGGTGATGGACAAAGGCAATACCCTTTTCTTCATAAATATTTTCAATATTCAGAGACTTCTCAACTTTGTCAATTCCAGACTCGGTAATATTGACGGAACGCATTTTTTCGTCCACTGAGTAATCTTCATCCTTGACGAGTTTGGGAACAATACCAGCAAAGACCTGATACAACTTTGGTGATTCTGCATTTGGAGCCGAGATAATCAATGGAGTTCGAGCTTCATCAATCAAGACACTATCGACCTCATCGATGATCACAAAATTATGCCCTCGCTGAACCATTCGCTCCTTGGATTGGGCCATGTTGTCTCGGAGGTAGTCAAATCCAAACTCATTATTGGTTCCATAGGTAATGTCTGCCTGGTAGGCTTCTGCCCGTGAACAGGGTTTTAGGTACGACTTTTCTACTTTATATGAAGCTGAATCATCTCGCTCTTCGTCTGTTTCATCATCCTGCTCTGAGTACAAGAAAGCTCCTTCACCGGTAACAACTCCAACAGTGAGTCCCAAAAAGGCGTGAACCTGCCCCATCCAGACTGCATCACGTTTTGCCAAATAATCATTTACGGTGATCACATGGACCCCTTTGCCAGTAAGAGCATTCAAATAGGTTGGCAAAGTTCCCACCAACGTTTTTCCTTCTCCCGTTCGCATCTCCGCAATTTTTCCTTGGTGAAGAACGATACCTCCAATTAGCTGAACATCATAATGCCGTTGGCCAAGAGTTCGCTTGGCAGATTCCCGGACAAGCGCAAAGGCTCGAGGAAGAATCTGTTCCAAGTTAGCACCCTCTTCTAAGGATGTCTTGAGAACTTCCGTTTCCAATCGAAGTTCATCATCTGATTTGGACTCATAGGTAGCCTCCAACGCATTGATTTCGGCAACAACTGGCTTTACTTTCGATAATTCTTTATCATTCGGATCTCCAAAAATCGCGTTCCAAAATTTCATATATACCTCGTTTGATTACTTTGTTTACGTACTCTATATTATACGCGATTCTTGAGGAATTGTCATATAAAGTGTCTACGCAATAATCCTACTCCAGTCATTCCCGACCTGATCGGGAATCTTGTTGATCTAGTGAGAGATCATAGTTCTTTTTCCCAACCTTCGAAAAAACAAATGAAAATCTCACCCCTGTCATTCTGAACTTTTAACGACCGTAGGTGATTGATTCAGAATCTTGTTGACGTATACTTCCTTAGAATGTGTTTTATACACTAAGAAAAGAGAGTAGACATAATGCCACTCCCTTACTGCTAGACAATACTATCGTACATATATTGATCACCCAGAGACTCGAGCGATTCAATATCAGTTAGCAATGTCTCTTTGATTCTTTCTGGGAAGACTTTGAGGTCTTCAAGTTCAGTAAACGAGATCCATTTGACCTCTTCTACGGCTCCGTTGGGATCCAGGTCAACATGATTGGGATCAATCTCCGATTCAGTTGATCCAAGAAAGAATACTTCCAGAGCAGTTTGCTTGGCTTCGTGGAATTCTTGAAGATAGAGCATTTTGTGAATAGAGACCGCTACCCCACACTCTTCCATGACCTCTCGTTCTCCAGCCTGGGCTAATGACTCTCCGGTTTCTACCTCCCAACCACCACCAGGTGGATACCAGAAGCTCGCTCCCTTGTTTCGGGCAAGCAGCAGAGCATCCTTTTCAGGGTTAACAATAATTACTCTCGATATGATCCGAACATTCATATGGGTAATAATTTAGATGTATAACTCAGTTATAGTACCATGGAGAGATTTTTTGTGATAGAATAGCAGTAAATTATATCCAAACGTTACATAATGATCTTCTCGTATTTCTTTTCGAAGCAGAGTTACCAAAATCAGGAGGAGGAGCTGAATGCTGTTCGGGAGATGATTACCGGAATGGGGTATGTTATTACCCATGACTTTTTGGAAAAAGATGTTCTTGCGCCGTCTTCGTTTGAGGAGATCAATGAAATTGTGATCAATAGTGATGTCTGTATTGCTGAGGTAAGCTACGAGTCTACTGAGGCAGGTATTGCTGTTGCAAAGTCTGTAGAGCTTGGGAAGCCTACTGCTATGTTTTACCATAAAGACCTGCCAGAGCCGAAGTTTCTTCCTGATGAAGGGAAATACGTAGAGTTATTTAGCTATGCTGATGCACGAGATCTGAAGTTGAAGCTGCTCGATTTCATCGAATTTGCTCAAAGCCAGACCAAGTCTCGATTTAACCTAGTTATGACCGGAAAGCAAAACAGCAAAGTGAACCAGATCAAGTACGAACAAAAGGTCTCTAAAAATCAGGTGATTAATGATGCGATTGAGGCTAAGATGTTAAAAGATAAGCTCTATACCAAGTACTTAGAGTTGAATAAACGTTTGATTGACTAATATGAACGCTTACTATGGTTATTTTATATGGACTGAAGAGGGTAAGAACACTTACCATGAAGCTGTAGATAAAATTCGGAAATCACTTAAAAAATATGGAGCTCATCTTTGTGCTGATGACTTAGATTCACAACCATGGAAAAGGATGCAAAAGGGAATAACTTACTCACTGGAAGAACATTTGCGAATTATAGATAAAGCAGATGTATGTGTGTTCGAATATAGTGTTAAGTCAGGGGCATTTGGATATCAGCTTGCTCATGTTGTTGAAACGGAAAAACCTGTATTAGTTCTTTATAAGAAGGGTGTTCATCCAGTAAATTTCTTTTTGCACAACATAAACTATCCTCTAATGACTATTTATGAATATGACGATACCTCGGAAATAGAAGGTCAGATAGAAAAGTTTATTGATAACTATAAAGATCACGAGAAAACCCGATACAACCTTGTAATTAATAAAAAGCTAGACCAATATTTAGAGTGGGCAGCTTTTCAGTACAAAAAGAGTAAAACTGAGGTGATTCAGGATGCTATTGAGGAATATGATGTATAGAAGTGCACAGATTTTTATTTGTTGGTTTTTGACAAATATAGTAGATACATCTATTATAGTACTGAATTTAATGTTTATTATGGGAAGTTCAATTAGTTTTTAAAAAAGAGGTGTTAAGCCTCTTTTTTTATTCTCAAAACACTTTTAAAAGCTTCAGCAATAGCTTTATTCTCAATTACTATTGATATTTCTCTTCCACTTTCAAGAGAGGTGATCATAAACTTATCATCAAATGAACTAAAATCAACTGGATGAGGATATTGATCGGAACCAATTAAGTTGATTAAGTTATATTTGTTGGGATTAGATCTTTCAGGATAATTAGTAGCATAGATGTATTCTGAGACTACTTTCTTACCTTCCTTATCCTTTTGAATCTTGTGGCGAATCAGGTCCGCATGGTCTGCAAAGCCGACGTGGAGCACGCTCCGATTTTGAACAATTGAACACAGAGCGGCATTGCGACTTATTAGTTGCCTGTCTTGGGGTGGGCGGAATCGATATCCATTGCTTTGAAGTGACCCATTAATGTAACCGTCATGCTCAAGCGTCATGAATTTTACCCCGGGTCCTATAAAGAGCTGCAAGGAGTTTCTGCGACTGTACACGACTGTTGAAGTGCTCAATCTGGGCCTGCTTCGCTCGCTTACGCAGTGCAGCTTGCTGGTCGCTTGGGAGTGACGAGATTGCCCAAAGCTTGTCAGCCACCTCGTTTGGAG
>CAJXTH010000009.1 GCA_913060955.1 uncultured bacterium
GGAGTGTCTTGGAGTCCGGGGATACTGAGGCGTCCTGAGTTGATATTATAGCTTGGGCCTGCTTCGTCGGCTTCAATGGTAACGGTTACTTCTCCACCTGCGGGGACGGTAACTCCGCTTGTTGTTCGGTACTGACGACCGTCCTCGGTTCGGAATCGAGTCGTTGAAACAAGAGGTTGTTCTGTAGACGAGGTATTTACCACGACAATTTGCCCTTGGGCAGTGGTTCCACCCGCTTCTCCGCTTCCCGTAGCTTCAAAAGTCTGGGATACTTCTCCTTGAACTTCTGTTTTTTGTACAGCTACTGTTCGAGTCTCAAGGTCAGGTGTAGTGGCCGCTGGGTCAAACGTAATTTCATAATCTTTGGCAAACTGTTCTCCAGTTGGCGTAACGGAAATGGTAGCTTTCGGAAAGACTACGGCAGCAGCACCGACGAGGGCAACAAGAGTTAGCACAAAGGCAAACCCAAAAAGTTTCCAAGGGAACCCATGAACTTCTGCTGTATGAGGTCTGAAAAGCTTCGATGGCTCTGGTTCTTCTGAGGGAGCTTCTGAAGTTGATTCTTCTCCATCAAATTCATTTACCGAGTCGTATCGGAAGAAATCATAGAACGGATCTTCTTCCAAAGGTTCTGGAGCCGGCATATCCACTGATTCAGATGTTGCTGCTTGGAGTTGTACTTGTCGCAGCAAATCCACCAAATGAGCATCTGGACTAAAGAACTGGATTTCTTTTCGCTTAGCAATAGTTCCAACCTCTCGGGCAAGGAGCGTTAAGTTTACTGGATTGTAGAGCATGTGCATATGCTCTGGAACATAGACCAAGACCTGGCTTCCTTCAAAAGATCGAATAGCCTGAACGATATCTGTAAGACTATCTTGGCCATGGATCAGGATGTGTTTTTGATTCTTTGCTTGCATGAAAGTTAGGTCAGTTTATGAAAGCCAAACGTATTCTGGGCAGTAAGACTTGAACTGGCGTGAATAAGACCAATCAGGGGGATAAATTTGGGGTGGTTCAGCTTATCTGTGGTATCAACAATGTGTGGTAGTGTTTTGGGGTAAAAGACAGAAACCGATGGTTTGGAGTGAAGATTTACGTTTTCATACCAGTTGCCATATTCGAGTGCTTCTTGGAGCCCCATGAGTTTTGAGGATCCCCCGCAGAGGACAAAGTGCTGAGGAATCATAAAGTCAGAAGGATATTGTTCCAGAGTTACCTGGACACCGTGAAGCCAAAGTTTGATGTCTTCGGTGAGAACGTCGGTAATTTTTTGAGCGAGTTTTCGTGGAAGTTGCGCTTTTGAATACTCTCGTTTCAAAATTTCAGCCTCTTCTGAGGTTGCTTCAAAGGCAGTCATGATTGTTTCGGTAAAGTCTCGACCTCCAACGCTGAAGCTGGTCGTATCTCGCACTAATCCGTTCTCTACTACTGTCACATCAGTGTGGGTTTCTCCCACGTCAATCAAAACCATACTCACATGCGGGTCGTGATGATTGTCTACTACCAATCGAGATACCGCATACGAGGTATGAAACATTCCCTCGATTGGAACATTAACAGTCTCAGCAATAGCCGTGAGTTCTTTAGTGAGAGACTCGGGAACGTAGGTATTAAATAGATTCATCTCCAGCTTTTCCCCAGTTTGCCCAAGCGGATCTTTGTGTGGCTCGCCATCGATCGTAAGCCCCTCGATAGAACTCTGGACCAGTTCCATAGGCATATTATGCAGGAGCTGTGAGTGGTATTCTTCCTCTTCTACACGACAATGAGTGTGCTCCAGGAGGTTCTCCCACTCTTTGGGTCGAATTGCCTTGTTAGGTTTTTCTCGGTGTTCAGTCATGGTTGTCCGAATCGTATCAGAAAGAATCCCTGAGGTTCCTATGACCATAGAGATTTCATCATCAGATTTTTTGGCCTCGATATAGGCTGTCTCGAGTGCTCGAACAACGTCTGCTCGATTCTGGATTTGACCATGCTCGATTGTGTCTTCTTCAAGCGAACTCGTACCGACACCTTCGATCATAATGTTGCCGGTCTTGTCATCATAGGTATACACCAAGACTTTGACCTCTCGGGATCCGATATCTACGACAATTGGTGTTGATTTGTGCTCTTTTTTCCAGAACATACGGTGAGTTACATTGATAGCCATTGGGTAAGGGATCCCAGTCCTGCAATGAGAATTGGAACCGCTATGTTATCGTCAACTTTTTGGACCGCGGTTTCAATCATAATAGCCGAGATCGACATAACAAGCATAGCAGGGACGAATCCAAGGATGGAAGCTGACACCGTCATATTTACAAACAGTGACAGAACGACTCCTTCCCAAGTGGTTTTTATTGTGGTATTTGGAAACACCCTTATTTTACCATAGAGTGCGCCCATGGTCGATGCTGCATCCCCAATAATTGCAATCAAGGTTGCTGCAATTGCTACGGGAAGTGGGACCAACAAATGAATCAATAAACAGGCCATGATCAGATTAAGACCATCAACAGTAGTATTTTCTTCCTTGGGTTTAATGAATCGGCCAAATGGAACCTCCATTCGGAGATCAAGCCGAACATACTCATAGATAACAAAAGCCCCCAAGACAACCAACATAAAGGCTTGCGCTTGAGCAAGGTCGAGCATCACCAAATTCAGCCACCAGAATACGCCAAAGGGAATTAATAAACTCAGGTGGAGGGCTTTGCGGGATAGAATTTGTTTTTTTGTTTTCATAGGTCTTGTGAGTGATTACTCGATTACTCCTCGAATACGACGCGTTCCCCGGGCAACTGCTTCTTCTTTTTTGATGCGGAATGTTCCAATTTCTTTGGTATTTTCAACATGAGGACCTCCACAAAGCTCCTTGGACACTTCTCCGAAAGCATACACATGTACCCGTTCTGGGTAATTTCGGTTTGCAAGATACAGGGCTCCCGTCTTCTTTGCCTCTTCGAGATTCATTTCTGTAATAGATACGTCGAGTCCTTGTTGAATGTACTGGTTAACCAAATCTTCAACCTGTTTTTTCTCTTCATCGGTCATTTTTCGATCGAAGGAAAAGTCAAATCGAGTTCGATCAGCAGTAATGTCTGATCCTTTCTGCTCTACTCCATCTCCCAGAACCTCCCGAAGTGCCTTGTTCAGCAAATGAGTTACCGAGTGAAGTCGAGTTACAATTTTAAGTTCTTCTTCATTGGCCGCTTTGAGCTCACCATTGTCTAAAATAAGTCCATGTCCTCCAAATTTTTTTGCAGCTCCTGCTCGGGAAACTTGTTTGTGCTCATCTTTCTTTTCTGAAAACTCTTCTTGGTCGAACTCAAGACCATTCAGTTTCATTACCTCAGGAGAAAGTCCGTAGGTGGAAGAAAGAATAAAAGCTTCTTCTCCCGAAATCTTAGGGACGCGCTTTTTCTTGAGCATTTTGTTGGCATGCTTCATTCCTCGCTTCAATGCGTCTGCAAAGAGTGCGTATTCTTCAGTGATCAAGGTCTCATATACTTCTCGGGATGTCTCAAGTTCAGGGTATCGATCAGAATACAACTCCCGAATCATCTGAGATACTGCCAGGTATTTTTCTCGTCCAGCTGGATCTTTGGCCATTACCGACAAAACTTTTCGAATCAGTCGTCGAAGAACATATCCTTGTTCTTTGTTCGATGGCACAACACCATCAGCAATCAAAAACAATCCAGCTCGGGTGTGATCCAGAATCATCCGATACGTTTCTTCAGTGTTGTCCGGAAGATCTTCTCGAATTTGGGTCATGATTGAGCTAAATAAGGATGAGTCATAAACACTCCGAACACCTTCTGCTTGGGTTAGGATTCGTTCAAATCCTCCTCCAGTATCCACTCCCTGCTGGTCGAGTTCAACCAATGATTTGTCTGGCTTTGCGTAAAATTGGTTGAACACAATATTCCAAATCTCAACGTCATTTACATAAATCTCGGTTGTTGGTCCGCAAGGCCCCTCAGATCCCGTAGGTCCCCAGAAGTTGTCTTCTCGACCATATTCTCGAATCTCCAAATCGATTCCTTTTTCGGCTGCGAGTTTTTGCCAAATTTGATATGATTCATCATCTCGTGGGGTCTTTTCATCTCCAGCAAAGATCGTGACATAGTCAATTTGCATCCCGAGCGCCTCGGCAATAAACTCGTATCCATACCGAATTGCTTCTTCTTTGAAGTAACTCCCCTCGCCATCTGGGTAGTTAAATGAAAAGTTACCAAGCATCTCAAAGAAAGTATTGTGAGTCTCATCTCCAACTTCTTCGATATCATCGACTCGAACACATTTTTGCACGCTCGCTACTCGGTTTCCAAACGGAGATGGTTTTCCCAGATAGTAGGGCTTAAATTGTTGCATCCCAGCAGTGGTCAAAAGCACCGAGTTGTCTCCCTCTGGAACCAGAGCGGAAGATGGAACAATGGTATGATCCTGTGACTCGAAGTATGACAGAAATTGATCAATAATCTTCATAACAAATTCTTTGGATAATTTAGTTGTATATTAGCACATTGAGCAATGATATAACAAGGTCAATTAACCCTCGTCATTCCGGCCTCCGAGCCGGAATCTTATTAGCTAACTGATTAAAAATCACACATACCAATGGTCGGCATGTGTGATTAACTTGGAAATCATTGAATTTCCCTCATCTCTAACTTTACTTCTGCCCACTTATGGAGTCGGACAGATGGTCCAATGAGGAAGTGGAAGAATGGGTTTATCCTACACAGAGGTGGAATATTGATCTTCCACAATTTGTAAGCCACCTTTTTCAAACTACACTCCGACTCAGATGCTGGAGCGATTTCTACTATCATGCGATAATATTCAGTTTTCAGGCATTCAATCCAGGGAAAGAGCGTTGGGAGCATGATAAAACCCTCAAAGGTACATGACTTTCCACCTATTATACCAGACTATTTTTCGATGTCAGCTCGATCAATGTGGATAGCATCTCCTCGAGAAACATTGTGAAGTAAAAGATAGTCAGCAAGGTAGGTTTCCAAAATATCAGTGATGGTTCGTTCCAGTTCTCGAGCACCAAAGTCCATACTGTATCCCTGCTCGGCAATGTATTGGATTGCTTCATCACTGACATCAAGCGTCACTCCTCGTTCTTGCTCGAATCGTTCCGACATGCCTCCGATCATTTTTTGTGCAATTCCATAAACATGTTCTGGGCGAAGAGGATAATAAACAATGACTTCGGTGAATCGGTTCACAAACTCAGGAGCAAACTGACCTCCATTAATAATTTCGTCAATCAGCTGTCCTTTGAATTCTTCTTTATCGAATTCTCCTGGATGGCTTCTGACATAGTCTCTCAAAAACAGTGCTCCTGCATTGGACGTTGCGATAATAATCGTATTTCGGAAGTCTGTTCGAACACCTCGATTATCAATCAGAAATCCTTCATCAAGAATCTGCAAGAAGATGTTCAGCACGTTTTTGTGTGCTTTTTCGATCTCATCAAGCAAAATGAGAGAAAATGGCCTGTCTTGGACCTGCTTGGTCAAGAACCCTTCTTGGTAACCAGATTGACCTGATGGAGATCCAAGAATTCCATATACTGATTCTGCGTCTGCAAATTCGTTCATATCAAGACGAATCATACGTTCTTTGGAACCAAAGTAGTGCTTGGCCAAGGCTTTTGCTGTTTCCGTTTTACCGACTCCAGTTGGTCCGAGGAATAGAAATGTTCCAATAGGCTTATCAGTAGATCCTACATCGAGTTTGGCTCGTTTAAGTGCGTTTGAAATAGAAACCAGAGCTTCATCTTGACCTTTAATTTCATCATGGAGCTTGGACTCTAGGCTAATCAAGGCAGCCTTTTCTCCTTCTTCCATCTGGTTCAGGTTGATATTGGTTCGAGTTGAAACAACTGATCGAATATGACTTTCGAGAACAAACTGGTTTCCCTCGGCTCGGCATTTATCGACCGCATCCGACAAAATCTCCACAGCCTTCCCGGGGAACCCTCCTTTGGTTACGTACCTGCGAGCAAAGGACATAACAGCCTTGAGAGACTGATAGGTAACCGAAATTTTACTGTATTTTTCCAAGGTAAAAGAGTTCATCATGAGCACATTCATGGTCTCTTCCTCGCTTGCATCTGGTACAATAAGTCGTTCGAACAAACTGTCAATTGCTGGATAGGATTTGATTCCCATGTGGTATCCTTCTGGGTTATCGAGTCCAATTACATTTACCCGAGTAGAGTTTAAGAACTTGGTAATAATGTTTCGAATTTCATCGTCGGCTGAGCTAAACAAGTTAGAAATATTCTCAATAACCAAGATAATATTTCCAGACCTCTCTGCATAGTTTAGAGCATTCAAGAGATATCCAGGAGCATCCTCAACCCCAGATAACAGATCGGTAACATGGAGTCGCATTACTCGACTCAGGTTTTTGTTGTGTTCAATTTGGAATCTTCGAATATGGTAAGCTAGGTTGTCCACAATAGTAGATTTTCCTACACCCACAGACCCCAAGAGCAATACGTTGTTTCGAGAAGACTTAGATAGAGACTCAAGAACAGTTCGAAGTACCCCTTGATGAATCACTACCTGATGAGGATCCCGGTACTCTACTCGAGCGGTAATGTCATCAGCAATGGCATCGAGATCATTGGTATACCCAATCGTCCAACTGCGACCAAGAGCCCCAAAATTCTTTCGAATGTGACTTGCATCCAAAGAAGAGGTTTTCGGAGTATTGTAGTAGCGAAGCGCTTCCCATTCGATAATTTTAATAAAGTCTTCTTGAGCTAGATTGGCTTGATTCAAGATCTGAGTAAACACACCTCCTTGCTGAAAGAACACCCAGAGCACAGTGTTGGCATCAATTTTTGGTTCTTCAAGTTGCACATAGGTCTCCATACAGGCGTCAAGAAGGACTTCAATATCTGGAGTGTTTTCAAATGATTCAAAGTAGTCACGGACTTTTTTGATTGTCGTGTCTGGTTCAAGCCCCATTTTACGAACAATAAACTCTCCTCGGGGGCTGAGAACTGCTGCTTCAAATAATTGTGGATACGATAGTTTCCGAGGAAAATAATCCACTAAATGAGTTGCAACATCGTAGGAAAAGTGAGCAGCGTAATTATTTTCTAAAATCGGTGGTTCTGTTGGTTTTCGAAGTTTTTTACTGATGTACAGGTAGGCAACAACATAGACAAATATTGTTGCTCCCAGCAAAATACCCGCAGTTGCAAATCGCTGCGTCACAAGTCCCATCCCGGTGATCAAAAAGACAAGACCAAACCAGACGAGAAGAGAAATCCACCCAAAGAAAATTCGCTCAAGTATATTTGAGGTAAACGCTCGGGTATGATAGATGGAATAAAATCGTTTTGCCATAGCTTACAAAGATAAAATCAAGAGTACAATAAACACAATCGGTGCAAACACCCAAACCACGAAAAAGGCAGCCCCTAAAGCCACAACGAAAATCTCAAGAACAAGTCCAGCAATAATTGTAAAGAATCGGATAAAGAACCCAACTACTCTGGAGACCATGTTGGAAGCAAAGACCTCCATAATCCGCTGAAGATCAAATCCTTTGGAAGGATAGGCGTAGGCTTGGTTTTTCCAGGGATAGATCAGAGTTTTGAGCAAAAACGCGAAAGAAAATATATAGGCAATAGCAGACATATACTCCCCGATTCCTCGGAAAATCCTCTGAGGCATTTCTACAAAGCACCAGGTGAGTGATACTGAGATCAGCTTTGCGTTATATTCTGTCGTTTCTACTATCATGAGCAAGAGTTATTGTTGTTGGACAATAGAAATTCTTGAGACAAGTCCATTTACGATAATTTGAGCCTTTCGTTCTTTGTCTTCGTAGTTGTTGGATCGATAGATACTTCCATCAGCATTTGCTACGAGTGATTCAAAGTTTCTGGTAGTAAGAGTCAAAGCTGGAATAACCTCTACTCCGAGTTCTCGAGGAACAATGATGGTTGCACTAGATGCTGTCACATCAAGGTCAAAGGTAGCTTCTTCTACTTTATCTCCCAAGGTAATCATTACGTCTGAGCCAGTGGTAGTAAGGTTAAATTGGGAAACGGGAACATCTGACAAGTCCATCGTTACGTCCATTGCATTTCCGGTAACTTTGATCTGAGTTGGAGTCTCGGTATTGAGTCGAGTGGTAAGATTTTTGTAATAATTTCCAATTCCTTCCCAATAGTCAGATTGCCGAAGGGTAATAGTTTGTTTTTCGCCTTCTCGACTTGCTTTTGGCTCAAGTGTCTTATAATTGGAGTCATAGAAGGTCTCAATCAAATTCCCCTGCAACCCTCCTTGAACGTTAACTCGTCCTGCGGTATTTTCGATAATAATATCAGCCTCAGTTACTCCCTCCTGGATTCCAGCAGCGTACTGGGTCTGATTGTTATCGAGCACTTGATCAGGAGTAAGAACACTTCCCACTGTAAGAGCAACAGCGAGCGAACTCACAAACACTCCGATTGCAATAGTCTTGGTTGATCGAGCTGAGAAAATAGACAATCCAAATGAGACGACGAGCAATGGCCAAAGCTGTGCATACGAAACCATGATCTTGACCGCACTTGCATTGCTTGCAGTGTAGAAATACACAATTCCGAGGACAACGAAAAGCAATCCCAAATACAGAATTCCAAAGTTAAACTTTTCCTGAGGAATATGATTTTCTTGGGACTTTTCTTCTTGTTCTAAGAGGTATTTGTTTTTTTCAGTATCAATCATACTAGTTCTTTACGCTGTTTGTACTCTTAATCACCAGTCCAAGTCCGGCAGTAATAATCAATACCGGGATCTGTGCTTGTTGTGGAACCAAAGCCCACGGCACTACATTGTATTCAAGTACCGCTACACCCACCAACATCAGAACAAACGCCAGAATGTTTTCCCGAGTCACAAGATCATCAACCAGTGTGGCATCAGCCAGTGCCTGTTGTCGCTCTTGCTCAAGTTTTCCTTGTTCTCCCTTGATAGCAGACTCAAAGAAGGCAATGTCTTCCTCTTCCATGATCTTATCCTCTGTCGGTAACACCAACGAAAGCATCACGTAAAATACAACTCCTATCCCATTTGCCAAGGTTAGCAGGATAAAGAGAGCTCGTATTACGTACGGATTTGTATCGAAGAAATCTGCTAAACCAGCAGCTACTCCAGTAAATATCCGATCATTGGTCGACTTATATAATCGATTAATTCGTTCTTCTTCCATACATTGTGTTTTACTCGTTACATCAATCATATCATATCCATATTATTTGAGTATAGGAGAACATCGTGGATAACTTTTTGAGTTGAGAATATCCACTCAATCAGCTATACTAGCTATATGACCAAGCATATCCAAAAACAACTTCAGGAACTCCCCAATACTCCGGGGGTGTATCAATTCCGTGACAAAGACGGGACAGTTATTTATGTTGGAAAAGCTATTCGACTCAGAACTAGAGTCCAGAGTTACTTTCGGGAAAATAACGCAAGCCTTAACTCCGCTAAGCGAGCCATGGTCAAAGAAATCCGAGATATTGCGATTCTCTCTTGTGATAGTGAAATCGAAGCCTTGATTTTGGAGGCAAACCTTATCAAGAAATACGACCCCAAGTACAATGTCCTCCTCAAAGACGATAAAAGTTACGCCTACCTAGCCTGGACCAAAGAAGACTTTCCCCGACTCTTTGTAACTTATCAATCCTATCTGGATAATCATACATCCGACGTTCATTATCTTGGACCATTTATCAATGCGGATGCTCTCCGGCAGACGCTCCGAATCTTACGAAAAATATTCCCATACAGATCGTGTAAAAAACTCCCGAAAACTCCCTGTATCTATTACAAACTGGGAAGGTGTAACGCACCATGTGTCGGACTGATTGCCAAAGAACGCTATCACTACAATCTCCAAAAGATCATTGACTTCATGAAGGGAAATAAACAGGGTGTTGTAAAACAGCTTACCTTGGAGATGCAAGAACAAGCCCAAGCTCAGAACTTTGAGCGAGCCGCAGAAATTCGAGATCAGATTACCGCCCTTGAGAAAGTAGCCCTGCACAAAGGAGTTATCAAGACTACCAGATCTAAGAAAATCTCATACATGCAGGAGCTTCAATCTGTGTTGAACCTGGATAAACTCCCCAAGCGGATCGAAGGATATGATTCTTCTCATTTTCATGGGAATCAAGCCGTTGTATCGATGGTGGTCTTTGAACACGGCCGACCAAATAAATCCGAATACCGCCGATTCAAAATCAAAAATCCACCAGATGGCGGAAATGACTTTTATAATCTATACCAAGCATTATCCAGAAGGTTTGCCCGAACCGATTGGCCAGTACCTGATCTTATTTTGATTGACGGTGGCCGCGGACAACTCACCCAAGCCCTGCGAGCCCAATCCGAAGGACTGATCCAATATCAGTCTATTCCAATTATCTCCCTTGCCAAAAAACTGGAAGAAATCTATATACCTAGTGAACCAAATCCAATCCTTATCCCCCGAAATTCCCGTGCACTCCAACTCTTGCAACAAGTCCGTGACGAATCCCATCGCTTTGCCGTAACCTATCATCGAACGCTTAGATCAAAAAATCTTCTTCCGAAAAAGAAAAAAGCGTAGCACGAGGTGTGGTACGCTTTTTTAGATTATCAATTTATCTCAGAGCTATCTAGGTTGAAACCCTATGGAACAAAGTTCTTCCAGTGAAGAGTTATCATAAACAACAATCTCTGAGACTTCACTCAAGTCATATCCATTAGCAGCAATATTAATGCTGCTAGTCCCGTCGTACCTTTGGATCACTTGCATTTGCGGTCCTCCCGCAAGCTCATATCCATCAGCAGCCTTGAGTCGCAGATGACTATCTGCTCCCTCAATCTGAACAATTCCGTCAGATGAAAATTTGACCATTCGATCAACACAATTCACTTGCAATGAGACTGATGGCTTTCCCAACATTATAGTAAAGAGTCCTGCTCTCTGACCAACATAAAGAGTGAGAAAGTTCAATCCATAGCCGAGAAAAAGCGCAAGCAGAGCTGTAAGAGCCCACTTGGTTTCATTGGAATTATTCTGATCGTTTCCAGATTCTAATTGCGGTTGTGACATGTGCCACCTCCATCAATGTACTACTTCGTGATCTTTTTACTATAAAATATTATTTTTGTCAATTTAAATTAACACTTAAAAACTTCTCCAGGTCAACGGCGTCTGACACTCTGTGGGTGGCGTACTGTTCGAGTTCAGGACATTCTTCTCCAACATACACTTTCATCACAGCATCGGTCTGAAACAAGGCGATATCGTTGTATCCATTCCCAAAAACTGCTACTTGATCAAAGGTAAGTCCGAGAGACTCCAACAGGGTCCGCACTCCCCACCCTTTATCGGTATTCGCCGGAGTAATTTCATGAGAACCCATATTGGAGGCTACTGTTCCAGTAAATCCTTCTGGAAGCCAAAGGGTTTCATTATGAACACCAATAACCATTCGAGATGGATTCCATGTATGAGATAATTCTTGGTACTGATCGATATCTGTTACCGTTGTTTGTGTAATCGGATCCAAAGAAGGGTTTAAGGGAAGGCTCGGTGTATAAAACACATAATCCTCTTCTGTTCCGGGATAGAATCCGATGAAGTCAGTTTCGTTACGAGTAATAATTTCTGGGATAGCGGCGAGGATATCGTTACCGAGTGGAACAGATTGTTGGTATGATTCATAAATATCTCCAATACGTGCTCCATTTTCTAGTACCATAGGTGCATTTGGCAAAAACTGAGCGGCATATTTCCACATAAATTGCACAAAAGCATTCCCTGTGGCGGTAGTGACTAAGTATCCATCCCGCTGTAATTGTCGTAGCGTATTCTGAAGTTTTTTCGGTATAACTCGTTTTTCCAGAGTAAGCGTACCGTCCAGGTCGAAAATGAGTAGCTTAATGTTCTCCATCATATCTGTTTCTTATCTTTGATTGTATTGTAGCATATTGGTTTGTATATTTACTGTCATTCCTATTTTTTCACTGCCGATGGGATATGATTAACTCAAAGTTGTCTGATTTCTTTTGTCATTCTGAACTTTTAACGACCGAAGGTGGTTGTTTCAGAATCTTTGTAT